>CAYYSC010000300.1:0-4693 GCA_964474065.1 uncultured Rhodospirillales bacterium
CAAGGACCAGATAGCCCGCGGGTTATCGGGTTCTATGAAGAGCCGACCGGTAGTATTCAGTATGTCGTCGTCGACCAAGCCACCCGCAAGGCGGCACTGATTGACGTGGTCTGGGGCTTTGACCCCGGTTCGGCCGCAACGAACACGTCTGCTGCCGAGGAGATCCTGCAGTACGTCAAGGACGAAGGCCTGGACGTGCAGTGGATTCTTGACACCCATCCCCACGCCGACCACTTCATGGCCTCCTCCTGGCTGAAAGAGCAGACCGGCGCGCCAGCCGCCATCGGCGAGAAGGTCCACGACGTGGCGAAGCTCTGGCGCGAATTGTACAATGAGCCGAACGCCTTTGACCCTGATTGCGATTTCGACCGGTTGTTCGCCGATGGCGACGTTTTCCACATCGGCAACCTGCCGGTACGCGTCATGCTATCCCCTGGCCACACGCTCGCTTCCATCACCTATGTCGTTGGCGAGGATGCGGCCTTCGTGCACGATACGTTGATGCACGTGGATTTTGGTACGTCGCGCGCGGATTTTCCCGGCGGCTCGGCCCGCCAGCTTTACCGCTCTATCCACGAAATCTTGTCATTGCCTGATCATACCCGGCTGTTTGTCGGCCACGACTACGGCACCGAGGAGCGCGACGAACCTGCCTGGGAAGCGACCGTGGCCGAGCACAAGGCCAATAACAAGCATGTGGGCGGGGGCGTACCGGAAGACGACTACGTGAAGCTGCGTGAAGGACGCGACGCCACCCTGGCCCTGCCCGACCGGATGCTATACGCGCTGCAAGTCAATCTTCGGGGCGGTCGCCTCCCACCGGCGGACACGGACGGCCATCATTACTTCCGAATTCCGGCCAACCGTTTTTGAGGTAGTCCAATGAGCGATCGCGAAGTCGAAAACTGGTCGCCCGAGCAGGTAAAAGACGCGCTCGACCGCCAGGAAATCGTTCTGATCGACGTCCGCACCCCGCAGGAATACCTGCTGGAACATATCGAGGGAGCGCTGCTCGCGCCGATGGCAGACTTCGACGCTGCCAGTCTGCCAACGCAGACCGACAAGCGGATCGTCCTGCACTGCGGGTCCGGCGTCCGGTCCGGCAAGGCCGGCCAAACCTGCATCGCCGCGGGTTTCGATAGGATCGCCCACATGGAGGGCGGTTTCGCGGCCTGGAAGGAGAGAAATCTGCCCTATATCGGTACCGATCTCGCAACCGGTTCGCCTAAAAAGATGGCATAGGGAAAGCACCGCCCGCCCACGACGGTCGCGGGCGGGGCTTGGCTTGCTACTCCATGATCAGTTCCCCATAGCCGCCATCGGCGACGCGGTTACACCAGTCGCGATAGGCTGGCGCCGTGCCGCTGTACCGCGCAATGGTACGGGTCTGTTTGCCCTCGACGTTCTGATTGACGCCGGTCATCCAGCTATCGACCTCGGCCGAAAGCAGCCCCTCATTGGACCTGACGACGAATTCCGTCCATTCCGCCACCGCTTCCGGCTTTGGATTGGCGTAGGTGTAGCTGTGCTCCGTCAGGAAGCGGATCAGGTCGCGCACCCACTCCACGTTATATTCGATGGAGCGCGGGATGTTGCCGAGCGCCGTGTGCGGGCCGACCAGCATGAACATGTTGGGGAAGCCTTCCACCATCACGCCGACGAAGGTGGACGGGCCGCCCTGCCATTTTTCTTTCAGCTTTTGCCCCTGCTCGCCACGGATGTCGATGCGGTCGAAGCTGCCGGTGATGGCGTCAAAGCCGGTGGCGTAGACGATCATGTCAAATTCGAACTCACGATCGGTGGTTCGGAGACCGGCTGGCGTGATTTCCTCGATTGGTGTTTTCAGGATCGAAACCAGTTCGACATTGTCCTGATTATAGATCTCGTAGTAGCCGCTTTCCTGCGGCACGCGACGGGTGCCAAACCCATGGTCGTCCGGGATCAGGAGTTCGGCGACCTCCGGATCGTTCACGCGTTCACGGATCTTGTTGGCCACGAACTCCGAGACGGCCTGGTTGGCCGCCCGGTTGGTCATCATGTCCCGGAAGCCGCCCACCCACATGGAAAAGCCCGGCTCGTTGTACTGATGCTCCCAGAATGCCTCGCGCTCCTCCGGTGAGACGTCGAAGGTACTGCGCTTGTCGGGCGTGTGCAGAAAGCAGGTGGCGCTTTCCTGGCATTTGCGGAATATCTCGTCGTATCGGTGCTTGATCTCCGTCATTTCCGCCTTGGAGATCGGCTTGTTGCGCAGCGGCTTGCACCAGTTCGGCCGGCGCTGGAACACGGTCAGCGACTTGGCGCTCTTGGCAATTTCGGTGATTGCCTGGACGCCAGTGGCGCCAGTCCCGATCACCGCTACCCTTTTGCCCTCAAACGTTACCGCATGTTTCGGCCAGAGCCCGGTATGGTAGGCCTCGCCCTGGAACGCGTCCCGCCCCTTGATTTTCGGATAGGTCGGCGCGGAGAGCGGGCCGATCGCCGTTACGAGCCAGCGGGAGGTGTGCTCGGAGCCGTCGTCCAACGTGATCTTCCAGGAGCGGCTGTCCTCCTGATAGTGAGCGGCGGCGACGCGGGAAGAAAACTGAATGTCTTTCCGCAAGTCGAACTTGTCCGCAACATAGTTCAGGTAACGCTCGGTCTCCGGCTGGGGTGAAAAATGCTCGGTCCAGTCCCACTCTTCCAACAATTCCTGGCTCCAGGAGTAGCCATAGGAATAGCTTTCGGAGTCGAAACGGCAGCCAGGATAGCGGTTCCAATACCAGGTACCGCCGACGCCCGTACCCGTCTCAAACACGCGTACTTTCAAGCCCAGTTCGTCGCGCAGCCGGTAAAGCTGGTAAAGCCCTGAAATGCCAGCACCAATAATGATGGCGTCGAAGTCCACTTCCGGCGCCGTCTCCGGTCGAGTAAGCGTTTCGGACAGCGTGGCCATGGGTCAATCCTCTTATGTCCAGCGCCCGTGCTTGGGGCGCATTTATTCGCCTTTGGTCGTAGATAAGATACGCCCTGAGCGCCCGCTCCGCAATTGCCGCCCGTTCGCAGGCAACGCATGGCAAAGAAAAGCCCCGGCAGTCGGAGGGACAGCCAGGGCTTCTCTTTCGTGACAGGATGGGGTGACTTACTTCGCTTCGTAGCCGGTCGCTTTGATGACCGATTCAATAGCTTCCCACGATTCCTCTGCCATCTTCCGCGACTCCGCCGCCGTCTTGAAGCTGATCGGATAGCTGACGGCCTCGCTGACCTTGATCATGTCCGGATGGGTCGAGGCCACTTTCAACGCTGCCTCCATCTTGTGCAGGATCGACTCGCGCGTTCCGTTCGGAAACAGGATAACAGTGGGGGTGTCAAAAGCCACGTCATAGCCCAATTCCATTAACGTCGGCACGTCGGGGTCGGTCTGCAGCCGCTCCGAAGTGACTGCGGCGACGGAGATCGCCTGATCCGGATACTTGGCGTGCAGGCCGCCCGAATAGGCAAAGTCCACCTGCTGCGAGATGATGAGCTGGATCATCTCCCGCCCGCCACGCGTCGGGATGTAGTCGACGTTATCGAGCCCTTCCTGTGCCGCGATGATTTGCATCGTCATCTTGGCCCCAGGCGACAGCGCCGCGTATTTGACCCGGTCCGCCTGCTTCGCCCAGGCGATAAACTCCTCCATGGTCTTGTAATCGCGCCCGACCGGAATGATCATCGCCGGCTGGAATTCGGTGATGCCGCCCGCGTATTCGTAGTCTTCCACCCCATAGGTAATGGCCTTGCTCAGTTGCGGCTGAAGCGTGACGCCTGTCAGGGCCCCAAAGAAGAAGATGTGCCCGTTCGGGTCTTCTTCCTTGAACTGCGCGAGCGCGACGGACTGGCCGCCGCCAGGCCGGTTCAGCACATTGACCTTTTGGCCCAGTTCCTCGCTCAGGACATTGGCGAGCACGCGGCCTTTCACGGTCGTGCCACCGCCGGCGCCATAACCGATCAGCATGGTGAGCGGCTCCGTCGGCCACTCCTCGGCGCTGGCGACGCTGCCAACCGCCACGCTGGCGGCAAGAACGGCCGCCCCCAACAGCTTCTTCAACATAAACTTTCTCCCGTTGCGATAGGTCCAGACCAAAGGCTAGGCCTCGGCGATGGTCTTCTGGGTCTGACGCGAGGCCCGGCGCTTCATCCTGCTAAGCTGCCAAATCCCCAGCACCGTGATGACGCCGAAGATGATAGCGATCGGATGATTGAGGATCTCCGATGGGTGGTGCACCAGGGCGAGAGACTGCCGCAGCGACAACTCGAACGAGGGCCCCAGAATGTAGCCGATCAGAAAGGTGACAAAGGAATAGTCGTATTTTTTCGCCAGAAACCCGATGGCCCCGAAAACGATCATGATAGCCAGCCCGAACGTGCCCCCACCTTGCAGGTACGCGCCCATACAGCACAAAAACACCACCACGGGCATCACGAGGGCAGGCGAGAGCCGGATGATACGGGTGAAGACGCTCTGCCCGAAATAGCCGATCAGCAGCAGCGCAAGGCTCGCCACGAGCATGGAGGCATAAATCGCCATGATCAGCGGCTTCTGTTCGATGAACATCAGCGGGCCGGGTGTGACACCATGAATGATCAGCGCGCCGATCAGGATTGCCGCGATGACGCTTCCCGGAATGCCGATGGCGAACAAGGGCACCAGGCTGGCCGGGACCACGGCGTTATC
>CAYYSC010000301.1:0-4668 GCA_964474065.1 uncultured Rhodospirillales bacterium
TTGGGCAGCGTCTATCAGCCGGCGCTGGGCATTCAGGCGGGACCGCAAGGCTTTGCCGCGGCCGCGGCAGCAATGGACCCCGTCACCAACCGGGCGTGGGACGATTGGACGGCGGCGCGGCGCTCAGACTTTCTGGAGTGGGCGACGCCGCAGGAATACGGCGGGCCGCTCGATCTCGGCGTCTGTATGGCCGCCGTGCAGGAGCGGATGGAGCCCGATAGCATCGTCACGGTGGACGCGGGCAACTTTTCCGGCTGGCCGATGCGCTTTCTCCGCTTCGGCCAGCGGCACACCTTCGCCGCGCCGACGTCCGGTGCCATGGGCTACGCCGTGCCGGCAGCGGTTGCTGCTTCGCTAGCGCATCGGGAACGGCGGGTATTCTGCTTTGTCGGCGACGGCGGCTTTATGATGACCGGACAGGAACTGTCTACGGCCATGCACTACGGCGCCAAGCCGATCATTCTGGTGTTCAATAATGGCATGTACGGCACCATCCGGGCGCATCAGGCGCGCCACCACCCGGGCCGCTACATCGCGACCGACCTGCACAACCCGGATTTCATCGCGCTGATGGCGGCCTACGGCGGCCATGCGGAACTGGTTGAAAAGACGGAGGATTTTGCGCCTGCCCTGGACCGGGCCATCGCTTCCGGGAAAGCGGCGCTGATTGAAATCCGGCAGGACCCCGATGTAATTTCCACGACGACGACGCTCGGCAAGATGGAAGCGGCGGCACGCTCCGAGTAGACGAGCGGCCGTGAAGCAAAAAACGGCGGACCGAAGGCATTGGTCCGCCGTTTTTGGTTGGATCTCGCCGTGAAGGGCGCTGAGACGCCGTCTACCCCCGCTGGTCCTCGATCAGGGTTTCCAGGACGCTCTTACTGGCGGCGCCAGGGACAATGGTATCACCGATGATGAAGGCCGGCGTGCCGCGGATGCCCAACTGGTCCGCCAGTCGGTAGTTCTTTTGGATCGTCGACGCGATCTGGGGATCTTCCATCCGTGCTTTCACCGCTGCAGAGTCTCCCCCGATCGCGGTGACAATGCCTAAAAGCGCGTTCTCGTCCATCGCACCACGATGGGACATGGCCCGGTTATGGAACTCCCCATAGAGGTCCGGGTTGACAAGATTGACCGCCAGGGAAACGCGTGCTGCCAGCACCGATTGCTCCCCAAGGATTGGAAACTCCTTGAAAACGATCTTCAAGTCGCTGTTTTCATCAGCGAGCGCGACCACGTCATCCAGCACGCGTTTGCAGTAGCCGCAACGGTAGTCAAAAAATTCCACAATGGTCACGGCACCATCCGCATTGCCGATAAAGGGATCGCTCTCTTTTTGAAAAAGCTCTCCCTTGCTAACGGATAGCTGTTGTTTCTGGCGCTCTTTCTCGGCCGCTTCCTCACGGGCTTTGTAAGCCTCAAGTGCCTCGATTACGAGTTCCGGACGTTGCCGAAGCATTTTCTCAACGATCTGTTCGACCTGGGCTTCGGTCATGCTGTCGGCCGCCTGCGGCTGGGCAATCAGCGAATTGGCGCCCATGACGAATGTGATGGCCAGGGCAGCCACGATTAGCGCGTAAAATCTACGCATGGGGAATCCTTCTTTGGCGGGCTGGCGTGAGCTTCCTGCAACCAGTCAGAAAGCGCAAGCGCCACGGCATGCGCGTAACAGGGTTGTGAGCGAAGAGTAATCAGCGGGAATTCCGTTCCATCAACCGCCGCTCCGCCGCCAGCCGCAGGTCTTCGGCTCGCAGCCATTCGGGGCTGCCGCGGGTAAGTTTCGACTGGGCGCGCCGCGCCTGCCGAACCGTCAGTTCCGGATTGCCGAAGTGCCATTCGGACTCCGCCAGGGCAAGGGCTGCTTGGCCAAGATCGCCCTGCTTGCCATACGCGGTGCCCAACAGGCGCCAACCAGTCCCATTGTCCGGCTCGCGGACAAGTGCGGACTCGAGCCGCTCGATCGCGTCGTCCAACAGCCCGGAGGAAGGGGCGGCGATTACGGCCCGGGCGTAGCCGAACACGATCAGCGGCTCCGCGCCCGATTCGGTCACCGCCTTCCGGTACGCGGCGATGGCGCCGGCGTTGTCTGCCCGTTCGAACAGCAGCTGCCCCTTCAATTCATGGAAATAGGGGTCGTCTGGACTCATTTCCAACAGTCGTGAAATTGCGGCATCGGTGGCAGAGAAATTGCCGTCGCGGTGGTAAGCGACGGCCCGGGCATACACTGCCGGCAGGCTGGTGTCGCTTTCCGGATACTTCCGCAGCACGCGGCCCGTCGGATCGAGGAACCCCGATATTTTGGCCCGCATCCGGGCGTGCGCTTTCTGGACTTCGGCCGCCGCTTCCTTGTCCGTGTACGGCGACTGGGCCAGATGGCCTTCAATAGCTTCGACCCTATCCCGGGAGAACGGGTGGGTCCGCAAATATGGAGCCTGTTGGGAGGAAAGCAGGAGTTCTTGGTCGCCGATGATGTCCAAGAATTCGCTCAGGCCAGTGGCGGACTGGCCGGTCGCGTCGAGAAGCTGAAGGGCGGCCTGATCGGCAGCCGATTCCTGCGTCCGGCTGTATTTCAGGATGTTGCGTTGTACGGCCGATTGTCCGCCCATAATGACGGCGCTGCCGACCCGTGCGTCGCCGCTGGCGACCGCCGCAGCGACGCCCAGGACGGCTGCCAGGATGGATGCGGCGCTGGCACCCCGCAGTTCTTCCCGTGTGCGCGCCAGGTGGCCGCCTGAGATGTGGCCAATTTCGTGAGCGATAACCCCGGCAAGCTGGTTCGGGGTTTCGGTGCGCTGCAGCAACCCCGTATAGATGAAGATCTGCAACCCGCCGGCGACGAAGGCGTTGAGGCTGTCATTGCGCACGATGTGGATCCGCACATCTCCCGGCGGCAGACCGGCTGCCCGGAGCAGTGGCGCCGACAAGTTCCGAATGGTAGACTCAATCTCCGCATCACGGATCAGCGCGCCGCCCTGGCTCCATGCGTTGGTGGCAGGAATTGCGACCGCCAACCATACCGCCATGCAGAACAGGACCGACCGCTGCATAAACGCCCGAACACTTCGTCCTTGGAGAGCCATGTTCAAAGTTGCTGCTGCTCCTCGCTCGCTCCTGGCAAAAGCTAGGGAGCGGGTGGGCAAGCGTCAATCAATTGCCTTGATCTTGTTGATTTTCCTATCCGGTTGTGGCGAAGACCCATCCCTGGGAACGCCGGGATTTGTCGAAGGCTTTGCCGGCGGGGTCGTGGCGGACGAGCCACAGGCCGCGCTGGTCGGTCAGGACGTTCTTTCGGCCGGCGGCCTTGCCGGGGATGCCGCAGCCGCCGTGTTCTTTTCTCTCGCCGCCACCAAACCCGCCACCGCCGGCCTGATGGCCAGCGGGCACTGCGTCGCCTTCGATCCGGATGAATACAGGCACACGGGCTACCGATTTGCGCCGCCGGCAGGGTCACGGGCGATGGCGGCCATCCATGCCCGTTTCGGGGTCTTGCCGTGGCGCCAGGTTGTCGGACCGGCGGAGAGTCTGGCCCGTTTCGGTTTTCGGCTTTCCAAGGCTTTTGTGGCCGACTGGCAAGCAGCGAACGTCGATAACGAAGCGGTGCACCGCATCTACGGCGGGTCACCGGCCATTGGGCAGGAGGTGGAAAACCTGGATCTGGCGGGTTTGCTAGGACAAATGCGGATCAACGGCGCCGGGGCTTTTTACACGGGCCTCGCCGCGCAGCGCATGTGGACCGTCCTCGAAAGCGAGGGCTTGTCCGTTGATCGAGATGCTTGGCGCAATGCGGTGCCGCAGACCGCGGACAGCACGCTTCTTCCCTTCGGCAATCATGAACTGGCGGTACCGCCGTTCGAGGGAAGCGCTGGCAGCGTACTGGCAGGCATCTGGCCTGCCGTGGAAGAGGACGATCCCTCGAGCGTGCCGCAACGCCTGGCAGAACAGGGGGTCTCCGCAAGTGCGGAAGGCTTGGCCGAAACGGCTTTCGTCGCGGTGGACCGGCTGGGCGGCAGCGTGGCGTGCGTTCTTTCGCTTGGTGAGCCATTCGGGCTTGGCCGGCTGGTCAACGGCGTTTTCCTGGCGGAGCCGTCGCCGCCCTCGACCGCGCCAGTCTTGCTGACAAACAGGCCAACGAACGTTCTGTTGGCTTCTATCGCCGGCACCAACGCGCCAGGCATGCCCGCCGCAATGGTGATGAGTGCCTTCAGAGGCCCCTTTCAGGAACAGGAGTCCCTGGAAAATCTGGTGACCGCGCCCCGGATTCTGCCAGCTGGTGACAGCCGCTTCCTTGCCGAACCCGGCGCAGACATTCCAGGCGATATCCCAGCCGGCACGGTGGAGCGAGCCGAAGGGCTGGGTAGGGTCAGCGGAATCGTCTGCGCGCGCGGGTTGCCCAACTATGCTGAAAGCTGCACAGCGGCCGCCGATCCGCGCGGACACGGTTTTGCGGCGCTTGCCGATGTGCCCAGATAAGCGGGCGCTCCGATTTCCAGTACCGATGACAGAGGAAAGCGTCCCATGACTTTTGGCCCTTCCAACCGTGGCGCCTCCGTTTCGCCGTTCCTCGTGATGAATGTCATGCAACAGGCCGCCGAGCGCGTCGCGGCCGGCGGCGAGGTGCTCCACCTCGAAGTGGGGCAGCCGGGCACGGCCGCGCCGGCCGGCGCCCGC
>CAYYSC010000302.1:0-4664 GCA_964474065.1 uncultured Rhodospirillales bacterium
CATCGTATCCATTCCTGGCGCAATCTTTGGAGGCCTCTTCATCGTCTTCATGCCGAACTTCGCCCAGGACATCAGCCGTGCTTATCCTTGGGTGCCGCCTCCGTGGGCGGTCTTCGGTATCTTTCTGATTTTGGTCGTCTATTTTGCGCCTTTCGGGGTCTGGGGCGGTATCGAACGCATTTCGGCGTGGACGCGGCGGAAAATCGCAGGATAAGCTTGTCTCCCAGCCGGTGTGGTTTGCGCCCCGGCCAAGTCGGGCCGCGCCAACGGCCCAATAACATTGGGAGACCCAACGATGCGGATACGCACCATCGCCTCCACCCTGGCAGCCAGTCTGCTTGCGGCGGCAGCGCACGCCCAAACGGTTGGCGTAACGGACGACACCATTAAAATCGGGCACACGAACCCTTATTCCGGACCGGCCTCGTCGTATGGGGTGATCGGCAAAACGCATATCGCCTATATGGCCATACTAAACCGACAGGGTGGGATCAACGGCCGTAAGATCGACTTCATCTCGCTTGACGATGGCTACAGCCCGCCGCGCACGGTCGAGCAGGTTCGAAAACTTGTCGAACAGGAGGAGGTGGCCTTTTTATTTCAGCCGCTGGGCACGCCCACTAACTCCGCCATTCATCGCTACATGAACGCGAAGAAGGTGCCTCACCTCTTCCTTTCGACCGGTGCCAGCAAATGGGGACAGCCGGAGAAATTCCCGTGGACCATGGGCTACCAGCCGACCTACGACGTCGAGGGCGAAATTTACGCGAACTACGCCCTTGAGACCGTCGAAGATCCGAAGATTGCCATCCTCTTCCAGAACGACGATTACGGCAAAGACTACCGGGATGGCTTCTTGCGGGGGCTTGGCGACAAGGCGGACGAACTGGTGGTCAAAATGCTTCCGTACGAAGTAACTGACCCCACGGTCGACGCGCAAATTTTGGAGTTGGCCGCGAGCGGCGCCAACGTCTTCTTCAATGTCACAATTCCGAAGTTTGCGGCGCAGGCAATCAAAAAGACCTGCGAAATCGGATGGAAACCGCTCCACCTGTTGAACAACGTGTCGTCGTCGGTAAGCGCGACCCTCAAACCCGCCGGCTTGGACTGCTCCAAAGACGTGATCACAGCCCAATACATGAAGGATCCGACCGATCCCCAATGGAAGGGCGATCCCGGCTATCAGGAATGGCTTACCTTCATGCAAGAAGAGATGCCAGGCGCGGACGTGGGGGATGTCAATTATGCGTTCGCCTACAATGTCTCCTCCCTTCTGCACATGATGCTGGAGGATTGCGAGGATCTGAGCCGCCCTGGCATTATGGCTTGTGCGGCTAACCTGAAAGACATTGAATTGCCGATGCTGCTTCCGGGGATCAAAGTCAACACCAGCCCGACCGATTTCTATCCGATCCAGGCGGAGCAGCTCTCGCGCTTCGACGGGGAGAAGTGGGTTCTGTTCGGCGATGTGATCGACGCGTCTAAATAGTTCCGCAAACCCGCTTTGGCGCGAAGGCAGTGGCGGGAGCGCCGCCCTCCTCGAAATAAGTCCATGGAGGGGCAGAATTTCTACCTCTAGGAACCATCGTCAGTCAGTCCTCAACGCTCGGATAAAGCGCAAAGACAGGTCAAAAAACACTAGGAAGTTGCCCAACATGCAGATGAAAACCCTTCTGACGACAGGGTCTTTGGCCCTGGCCGTAGCTTTCGGTGCGAACGCACAGACGGTAGGTGTCACCGAAGATCTCATCAAAATCGGGAACACCAGCCCCTACTCCGGCCCGGCGTCGGCTTATGGGGCCATTGGCAAGGCCTATGAGGCCTATTTCCAAATGGTGAACGACAGGGGTGGCGTTACCAGCAAGGATGGGAAGACCCGCAAGATCGAATTCATCACATTGGATGACGGTTATAGCCCGCCGCGCACCGTTGAACAGACGCGCAAACTCGTGGAGCAAGAGGAGGTGGCATTCACCGCCGGTCAAACCGGCACGGCTTCGAACTCCGCCATTCATCGATACATGAACGCCAAGAAAGTGCCGCACCTGTTTGTTGCGACCGGCGCCTCGAAATGGGCGCAGCCAGAGAAGTTCCCTTGGACCATCGGCTTCCAGCCGGGTTACGACATCGAGGGCCAGACCTACGCGAAATACCTCCTCGAACAGGTCGAAGACCCTAAGATCGCGATCCTTTACCAGAACGACGATTACGGAAAAGATTACCGCGACGGTTTTCTGGCGGAACTTGGCGACAATGCTGAAGAGATCGTCGTGAAGATGTCACCGTACGAGGTGACGGACCCGACCGTCGATGCGCAGGTCCTGGAGATGGCCGCATCCGGCGCGAATGTCTTTTTCAATATCACGACTCCCAAATTTGCGGCCCAGGCCATCAAGAAAGCGTGCGAGATCGGCTGGAAGCCCTTGCATCTGCTGAACAATGTCTCCTCATCGGTCGGTGCTGTCATGAGGCCCGCCGGTCTGGAATGCTCTCAGGGCCTGATCACCGCGCAGTATCAGCGCGATCCGACCGATCCGCAGTGGCACGACACCGACGGCTACAAGGAATGGTCAGGATTCATGGAAAAGTATCTGCCGAACGCCGACCGGAGCGACATCAACTATGTCTACGGTTTTAACCTGGCGGCGTTGATCACCCACATGCTGGAAAATTGCGCAGACCTGAGTCGTCCCGGCATCATGGCTTGCGCTGCCAATGTCACGGACCTTCAACTCCCGATGATGATCCCGGGCATCCGGATCACCACGACCCCAACGGATTTCCGCACGATCCAGGCAGAACAGCTGTCGCGTTTCGAAGGGGATCGGTGGAAGCTGTTCGGTGAGATTATTAAGGTAGCGAATTGAGCCGGTTTTGTTCTGCCCCGTCTTGCTGCCGGAGACGGTTCGTGGCCGGACTCGGGCCGGCCGCAGACGTCTCCACGATCAGTGGCTCGCGACGCCATCAAACCGATCACGTTGCGGCGGAGACGGTAGTCAGCGGCCATCATCCGCGTTTTACAGCCGTAGACGCGGCAGATCGCGGTCGTTAATAGTATTGTGCAGTATCATTCTGATCCCTCAGAATGCTCAGGTGGAAACTACGTCTGGAACCCAAGGGAGCACCCCCAGGAATGCGGCTTAAGGCCCTTCTCGCGACCGCAGCAGTGGCGGCTGTTACAAGCGTGACCGCGCATGCCCAGTCCGTCGGCGTAACCGACGACACGATCAAGATCGGCAACACCAGCCCTTACTCTGGCCCTGCCTCCGCCTACGGCGTCATCGGTCGGACCGTCGAAACCTATTTCCAGATGGTGAATGACAAGGGCGGCATTTCCAGCAAAGACGGTAAAACTCGGAAAGTCGAGTTCATCAGTCTGGATGACGGCTACAGTCCGCCGCGCACCGTGGAGCAAACCCGAAAGCTGGTAGAGCAAGAGGAAGTGGCGTTCATTGCCGGTTCGGTCGGCACCCCTACGAACTCCGCTGTCCATCGCTACATGAATGCGAAGAAAGTGCCGCAGCTTTTCGTGGCGACCGGCGCTTCCAAATGGGCCCAGCCCAAAAAGTTCCCGTGGACTATCGGGTTCCAGCCTGGCTACGACATTGAGGGGAAGATTTACGCCACTTATCTCCTGGAAAATGTCGACGACCCGAAGATCGCAATTCTATACCAGAACGACGATTACGGTAAGGATTATCGCGACGGTTTTCTGGAAGGCCTTGGTGACAAGGCGGAAGAGTTGATCGTCAAAAGTGTACCCTATGAGGTGACGGATCCAACCGTCGATGCGCAGGTGCTGGAGATGGCGGCATCGGGCGCGAACGTGTTCTTCAACGTGACAACGCCGAAGTTCGCCGCGCAGGCCATCAAGAAAGCATGTGAGATCGGTTGGGAGCCGCTGCACCTGCTGAACAATGTGTCGTCCTCCGTGGGTGCCGTGATGCGCCCCGCAGGTTTGGAATGTTCCCAAGGTTTGATTACCGCTCAGTATCAGCGCGATCCCACCGATCCGCAGTGGCAAGACACGGAAGGCTTCAAGGAATGGTCGGCATTCATGGATGGATACTTCCCGGACGCTGACCGCAGCGATGTCAATTATGCCTACGGTCATAGCCTTGGTTCCCTGGTCCATCACGTGCTGGCCAACTGCGAAGACCTGAGCCGTCCGGGGATCATGGCTTGCGCGGCGAATGTCCAGGAGTTGCAGTTGCCGATGATCATTCCTGGCATTCTGGTCGATACCAGTCCGACCGATTTCCGGACGATCCAAGCGGAACAGCTGTCGCGTTTCGAGGGAGATCGCTGGGTTCTGTTCGGCGAGATTATAGACGCCTCCGAGCAATAAGCCGAAGTGGACAGACCTCAGATTTTCTGACGGCGGTCATCCTTAATTACGGTCGCCCCGCGTTTCACCGGGGCGGCCGTTTTTTTGGAGCTGACGTAGTCGTCCGTTGAAAAACGATCGAGCCATTGAGTTGGTTCTACGGCCGCATATGGATGCGCGAGCACAGCGTGAGCAGATCATCCAGGCCGCGTCTTACGTGATGCCGAGGCGGTGCGCGATACCGTGCACCTCCGGCTTGTCCATGATCTTGCGCTCGATGCGGATCTATTCGTCGGCCATCACCGGTATCCACCGTGTCGGGGGCAGGCGACATTAG
>CAYYSC010000303.1:0-1838 GCA_964474065.1 uncultured Rhodospirillales bacterium
TACCCTATCCCCAATTCGTATCGCATCAATCCGATCCGGTCCAATTTCTCATAGTTGCCCTTGGACCGTACCAGCGTGCTGAACTCGCTCAGCTCCTGGTCTGACAGGATGTCCTTGAAGAGCAACTGGACCTCCCAGAACTGAAACCGCTGCCGGTACACGATATCCTTCTTGATGATCGGCGCATCCATAAAACGCGGAAACAGCCAAGCGCCCGAATGTATAGGCGACGTCACGTTAACCACATCGATGACGGACCGATAGTTGTTCGTCAACGAAAATGACCGGCGCCCGTTGACCGGCAACATGTGGCGGTACTGCAGCGGCACGATGATATCGTCGCAGAACATTTGCCTGTTCAGCTTTCCGAGCGTCTCGGCGAGCTGGGCGCAGGTGTAGAGGACATGGCTGGTGCGGCAGCGCTTCAGAATGGCCTCCGAGAGCTGTTTCTCCCCCTTCTCGATGGCGTAGAGGCGGCTGGATACAGGCCGGTAGCGCGCCCAGAACTCCTGGAACTCGTTCGAGCTGAAGACGTAACCCGACACGCTGACGGCAAAAGACTGGAGATGGTTCGTCGTCCGATCGCCCCAGTTCTCGAAGGCAGCCACCACATCTAAGTCGGCTTTCAGCCCGTCAAAAAAGCCTTCGAGTCCTTTTTGCGAATAATAAACGCTATCATTCAGGAGCATAAAGCGTTTGACGTCGGCTGTGCCATTTGCAAGGAAGGTCACGCAATCCTTATAGGCGCCGAAGTCGAAGCCGATATTGTTGCGGAAAATCACCTTGTGCGTAATCGGCTTCAGTGTTTCGAGCACATCGTCATCGATAGGGGCATTGAGGCAAGCGAGTACGTTGATCCCGAGCGATCGCATGGCCCGGACCGCTCGGAGCACGTTCTCCGGAATTCGCCGGCCTACGGGAAAGATGACGAATGCGGCATAGCAGCCAGAACGCGAAGAGACGTCTCCATCGACGACGTCAGTAATGCCGGTTTCGTAGCGGGCAAGCTGACGGATCTGCCTGGCCGTATAGATGTTCTTATGATGCCAGCTAATCCAGAACTTCCGAAGTCTGGTAGGCGCCCTGCGAAGATACCTGATTACTGCTTTTGCCATCAGAACACCAATTACCCAGTTGATTTCTTCTTATTCCAAACAACCGGCGCATTGGTCCCGCCACAGGAAGGCGCACTATCCCTTAGCATTGTGAACACCTGAGTTGTCAGCATTGCAGAAAAGACTAAGAATAGACCGGGAAGACGTCCCGGATAATAACTACTCGCTGAGAGTTCAGTTTTCCCTCCGGCATCGCAACCCTGCGTCCATCAACTAACCACAGCCCCGGCCTGCTTCGCAACGCCAAACCATCCGCCTGGCCTGCGCCAAATTGGGCCAATAACTTGCCCGGCGCGGATAAAAGCCGGGGCGGCGGGCCGTTCCTGGCGTTGTGTGCATTCAAGCGGAATCCGTACCCAAGCGGAACGCGTTGTTCCGGCTCAGTGGCGGCGCAACAACGTTTGGAGGTATTCGCCATAACCGCTTTTCGCCAGTTGTTCCGCCTGCATCGCGAGCTTGCCGTCATCAATCCAGCCGCGACGCCAAGCAATTTCTTCGGGACAGGCTATACGGAGGCCCTGGCGCTGCTCGATCGCGCGGATGAAGAGGGCAGATTCCAGCAGCGATTCGTGGGTTCCGGCATCCAGCCAGGCGAAACCGCGGCCCATGATTTCCACGTGAAGATTCCCCCGTTCCAGATAGGCGCGGTTCACATCCGTGATTTCCAACTCGCCTCTATCTGAAGGCTGCACTGCCGCTGCGATTTCGAGCACGTCGTTGTCG
>CAYYSC010000303.1:1848-4652 GCA_964474065.1 uncultured Rhodospirillales bacterium
AAAAATACAGGCCGGTGACGGCATAATTGGATTTCGGCTTGGCCGGCTTTTCCTCCAGGCTGTCGGCGCGACCGCGTTCGTCGAACGAGACGACGCCGTAGCGCTCCGGGTCCGTTACCCAGTAGCCGAAGACGGTGGCGCCGCCGAGCCGTTCGAGGGCACGGCTCAGCAGGTCCTGAAGGCCGTGTCCGTAAAAAATATTATCCCCCAGCACCAGGCAGACGCTGTCAGATCCGACGAAATCCCGCCCAATCACAAAGGCTTCCGCCAAGCCGTTCGGGTGCGCTTGCTGTGCATAGGAAATGTTGATGCCCCAATCGGCGCCGTCTCGGAGCATAGCCTGAAACAGCGGAGCGTCGTGAGGCGTCGTGATGATCAGGATGTCTCGGATTCCCGCTAGCATGAGCACGCTCAGCGGATAGTAGATCATCGGCTTATCGTACACCGGCAATAATTGTTTCGATACGGCCATCGTGAGCGGATGCAGGCGCGTACCGCTACCGCCCGCAAGGATAATGCCTTTCATTACGGCTCTCCTGACACTGTTATTGCTTTTTAAGCTCCGACAGTACCGCCGACAGGCTGTCCGGCCATGCGCGCGGCGTGTGCCCAAACGTTTTCTGCCATTTGTCAAGGCTCATCACCGAATTTGCGGGGCGGCGGGCTGGAGTGGGGTAATCGCTGGTCGGGATCGCCACTACTTCCGGTCCCTTGCCGTACCATGGAGCAGCTTCGGTGAAGATTGCGCGCGCGAAACCGCACCAGGTCGTCGGGGCGCCGCTGTTGCTGAAATTATAAGTGCCCCAGTCGGCATCCCGGCTCACGGCCTGGTGGGCGGCCTGGATGATTCCGTCACCCAGATCGGTTGCTTCAGTGGGCCGGCCCCACTGGTCGTCGACGACCGTAAGCCGGTCCCGCTCGCGTCCAACGCGGAGCATGGTCTTGACGAAATTGTTGCCGTGGGCCGCGTATACCCAGGAGGTCCGGAGGATCAGGTGGCGCGGCAGGAGCGCCCGTACGGCCATTTCGCTCGCCACCTTGGCAGAACCGTAGCCGCCCAGCGGGCCCACCGTATCCTCCTCCACCCAAGAGCCTTCTTTCGCCCCATTGTAGACATAGTCCGTCGAAACGTGCACGAGCGCGGCGCCGACCTTGGCGGCCTCTTCGGCAATAGCGGCCGGCGCAAGGGCATTGATCTGCCAGTTCAGCACGGTTTCGCTCTCCGCCTTGTCCACGGCGGTGTAGGCAGCGGCGTTGACAATGAGAGCCGGCTTGGTGCTCGCGATGACTTGGCGCAGGCTTGCAGTGTCGGTGAAGTCTACATCCGGCATGTCGAGAGCCGAAACTTCCCAGCCCTCAGGCCAGACGGCCCGGGTCAAAGCATTACCGAGTTGACCGTGGATACCGAAGACAAGAATCTTCATCCTGCGCCTCTAGCCTTTCTTGCCCAGACCGATACGGTCACCCGCTGTTCCTTTCGTCACGATGTCCCGCCACCAGGACTCGTTTTTCAAGTACCAGTCAACCGTGGTGCTAAGTCCGTCTTCGAAACGCCATGAAGGCTCCCAGTCAAGCTCGCGTTTGATCTTCCGCGCGTCGATGGCATAGCGTGCATCGTGACCGGGTCGGTCTGTAACGAAACTGATTAACTGTTCGTGCGGCGCCCCTTCCGGCCGCCGTTCGTCCATGGCGGCACAAATGGCGCGGACCACGTCGATATTCTGCCGTTCCGCATTACCGCCGACATTATAGCTTTCGCCGAGCTTGCCGCGCTCAAGAATGGTGCAGAGCGCGGAGGCGTGATCCTCCACATGGAGCCAGTCCCGCACATTCTCGCCCTTGCCGTAAACGGGCAGCCGCTGCCCGTCCCGAGCCTTCATAATTATCACCGGAATCAGCTTTTCGGGGAATTGCCACGGGCCGTAATTGTTGGAGCAGTTTGAAAGCACAATGGGAAGGCCGTAGGTCTCGCCCCAGGCATGCACCAGATGATCCGAAGCCGCTTTAGAGGCGGAATAGGGAGAGCGAGGGGAATATGGGGTGTTTTCGTGGAACGCCGGATCGGTTGGCGACAGGGAGCCGAACACTTCGTCCGTGGAAACGTGATGGAACCGGAACCCGTCCCGCTTTACGCTATTCAACCCTTCATAGTATCTGCGCGCTGCCTGGAGCATTGTGAAGGTGCCAAGGACGTTGGTCTGAATGAACGCGCCCGGACCGTCGATCGAGCGGTCCACATGGCTTTCGGCAGCCAAGTGCATGACACTGTCGGGCTCAAAATCCTCGAAGGCCTGGCGAACCGCGTCGCCGTTGCAGATATCCGCCTGGATCAGGCAGTAGTTCGGCGAATCGAGACATTCTTCAATGGCTTCGGGGGTCGCCGCATAAGTCAACTTGTCAATATTCGCGACGCAATAGCCGGCTCTCACCAAGCGGCGGACAACGGCTGAGCCAATGAAGCCGGCGCCGCCTGTGATCAATACTTTGCGAAGTACAGGACCAGTCATCGCCTCTCTTGCCATATCTTTCCGGCACGGTAATTCCGAAGGATTATGTTCGCGCCCAAGTTGTGAAACAAGTTCGGAAAGTGCGGTCCTTGCGCACAGGAATGGCCCTTGCAGGGTGGGCGCGGATCCGGTTCTCTAAGTCCAGCATGTCCTACTGCCGACGGGAGAAAACGAGCCATGGCTCAAATTGTCGTTGACTACTATTTTACGGTAACCTCGCCGTGGACCTTTCTCGGCCACGATGAGTTTTCCGCAATGGTCAAGGAGGCCGGCGCGCAAGTGAATGTCAAGGCCGTG
>CAYYSC010000304.1:0-4625 GCA_964474065.1 uncultured Rhodospirillales bacterium
ATTCGTGTCGGACAGAGAAATGATTTTGGGGGGCGGGTTTTGCCAGGCAGCCAAGGCTTTCGCGAACTTGTAAGACGGGGACCCCAACGGACCGGCCGCGATGGTTTTGGCTGTAGCCAAGCTGCCCGGAAAATCCCTTCGCGCCAGAACATGCGCGAAGAACGAGCCCGTCGCCGCAACGGTTTCGATACCGGCCCGCAGAGCGGCCCGGCCGTTGCTAATCTCGAATTGTGCAATGCTGGGGGCAACGGCGACCCGCGCCTCGTGATTCAGCATTGATGCAATCGGGGTAACATGCTCCCGATAAGAGATATTCCTGCCCGGAAGGGTCTCCCGCGCGGCACGCAGAATTGTTGCGGCCATCGCACTTTCGGCTTCCCATGGATCGATAGCCACATTGATGCTGGGCCTGTACCGATCGGGCCGGCCCGCGATCAGCCCGAGGTCCAATAGAGCCTCGCGGGCAACCTCGCGCGGCCGCCGTCCGTTGAAAATGACTTCGGCATTCAGGTCCCGCATCCGCCGTTCGTCAAGACGCCCGGTCAACCGCTCCAGCGTCAAGCCGATCGCCGGAAATTGTACAAGCGCCCCCCTCGCTACAACTGGCACAGCGTCATAAGCGGGAAAGAATTCCTCCTGCGCATCCAGAACACGAAGCTGGTAGTCGGCGATTTGCGGGTCCGTCTGGAACCCGATGATCACGTCCGCGCGGCCGTCAAGCAGCATGTTATAGAGTTCTCCCCGCGCTTGCAGAGAGATGATTTCCGTGTTCTCAAAATTCAGGCCGAAATGATTGACGAACGGCTGCAAGCCGTCCGCCGGACGCCTGGCAAAGTCATCCGTGACAGCAAGCCGGAGACCGGGCGCGTGCTCGGTCAGATCGTGAATCGATTCCAAGCCAAGACGTTTTGCCGTCTGCTCGGTCACAATCGCGGAATAGGTATTCTCAAAGCCCAGCCGACCCAGGACCGATGCCCCAACATTGCCGAATTCACGCGAGACGACCGTAAATGCCCGGTCGTGGTCAGGCGTTCCGGGCAATCCCAGCAACACCAGACCAGTCCCCGTATACTCCGGATACAGATCGATGCTGCCCGTCCGCAAGGCATCGAAGGTCACGGACGTGCCTCCCAGCGGTATCCGCGACTCCACACGCAGCCCGGCATCCTCGAGCAGCAGGACAAACATCTGCGCCAGGATCCTGTTCTCGGCGAAATCCTTCGAGCCGACGCGCACCGCCGGCTCCATACAGCCGGCGAGCATTAGCATCGCGATCAAAGCGCCCAGGGATTTTGCGGTGCACGTCATCGGGCAGTCCGCCGCTGGCTTCGAACCGGCTCATCGGCGGGAACAGCCTCCGCCGACAGGCGCATCGCGCCCCGGCGCTCTTCGCGCAAGGCCCGCAGAAAACCGATCACCTGGAGCATCAGGATCGCAGAGAACGGAATCGCTCCGGTCGCCGCCATTGCCCGCGCGACATCGACCGAACCGGAAAATAGGGTTGCCCCCGTGATGGCTGCGATGAGGATCCCCCAAACGAACTTGTGGCCAATCGGCGGATTCAGGTTGCCGTTTGTAGTCATCATCGAGAGGACGAAGGTACCGCTGTCCGCCGAAGTCACCAGGAAAATGAACACCAGCAACACGGCGATCACGCTAAGAAATTCGCTGAACGGGAAATAGCGGAAGAAGGCGAACAGAGCATCGGAGACATCGGCGGCAACCAGTTCCGACAGTCCGCCCGGACCGAACAGTTCGATATAAAAGGCGGAACCGCCCAAGGCCGCGAACCACAGGATGGAGAACAGGGTCGGCACCAGAATGACGCCGATACAGAATTCCCGAATCGTCCGTCCACGGGAAATCCGGGCGATGAAGATCCCCACGAAAGGCCCCCACGCCAGCCACCAAATCAGATAAGTCAGCGTCCAGGAAACCGACCACCCGCTCATCCCCTCATAAGGGAACAGGCGGAAAGCCATTTCCGGCAGACGGGATGCATAGCCTCCAATCGTATCCACGAATGTTTCAAGAATGAAGTCGGTCGGGCCGAAGCTTATAACGAACAAAAGAATGAAAAGCGCCAGAAGAACGTTAATATTCGACAGGATCTTGATGCCCTTATCGACGCCAGTGCTGGCCGACAACATATAAAACACGAACAGAACAGCCAGAACGCCGATGGCGGTCATGGAGGTGGCAGGAACGTCAAATACCTCGCGTAGCCCGGAACGCACCTGCAAGACGCCCATGGCCAACGACCCAGCCAAGCCAAAAACCACCGCCACAACCCCAAGCACATCCGCAGCGGCCGAAGCCCTGGCGGCGGTTTGTCCTCGGAATAGGGTCCGAATCGGAGTGGAAATCAGGCTTGGCTGCCCGCGGCGAAAACTGAAATACCCAATCACCAGGGCGCAAACCCCGTAAATCGACCACGCATGCAGGCCCCAGTGCAGGTTCGTGATCACCATGGCCTCCCGCGCAGCTTCGGGCGTCCCGCCGACCATGCCCGGCGGGGCGTCGAAATGCAGAACCGGTTCCGCCACACCCCAGAACAGCAAGCCCGCGCCCATGCCGCCCGCGAACAGCATCGCCAGCCACGACCCCGTCGAGAACTCCGGTCTTTCGTGGTCGCGGCCGAGCCGGACCGAGCCATAGGGGCCAAACGCGAGCCCCGCCGAAAGCAATACAAGGCCGGTGCATAACAGGAGCCAAAACCAACTGGCGCCGGTCATGACGTAGGTCGTGAAGCCCATTGCCGCGTCGGTCATGGCCGAGGGCTGAAGAACCCCCCAAGCGCCAATTGGCAGGCAAATCGCGAGAGAGATCGCGAATACGGCATTAAATTTCATCGGGATTTCAACCAGGAAGCCCGTTAGAGCCAGCGATAAGAAGCCGTCGGCCGGTCGGAAGCATCAGCGCTGGAGCAACTCGATGCTGACCCCGTCCGGCGCTTCGATAAAGCAGAGTTTCAGGCCGCCAGCGCCCTCTTTGAACGGCACGGAAAACGTCACGCCCTTCGCCCTCAGCTCCTCGCAATAGGCCGCGAGATCGCCCTCATAGGTAAAACCGATATGGTCCGCGCCCCAACGATTGTGGCTGGAGAAGTCACCGTAATCGCGGAAGGAGTCCGGCGGCGCCGGGTCTTCCCCCTCCCGCTTGCCACGCACAAGCAGCGTCATCCCGCCAAGGGAGACAAAGATTTGCGGCGCTCCCCGGGCCACTGTATCCGCCGCAATCTCCGCGCCCAGCTTGTCCACATACCACTGCGCCGTGTCGTGCGGTTTTTCGCTGATGATGTGGACATGGTCGAACTGAAAAGCTGGGTGGCTCATGGCTTCGTTCCTTTGCGCGGCGAACTGCGAGCTATTGGACGGCAGAGAGCGTCCGACGGACGCCTTCGACGGAGGCTTTGACCACCATACCCGCATCACCCCGCGCAGGTCGAGCAAGCAACCCCGCTACAGCCCGAACGGGTAGGACTCCGGGACGGCAATCTCGGGGTTCTGGGGACCCAGCGGTGTGACGGCGCGGGTCTCGTCGAACCAGACATAAGCATCGAACTGCTGAGGCAGAGAAACGTCCGCGTAGTGGCTCATCAGTTCCGTTTCCGGGCGGTAGATCACGCCGATGAAGCGCTCCAGCCGCTGTTCCGCCAAGCGCCGGCGCAAGGCATCGTCGCGGCGAAGGTCCAGCAAAAAGCGCGGCTTCGCGGCGTCGTGGCAAAGCCGCTCGTAACTATCCTCGCGGGACGGGCGCACCCGCTTCATTTCCACTTCGCCGTTCCAGTCGGTCGCTGCGGCCACCGTACCCGTATGGGTCCCGAAGCCGATGAGCGCAGCCTCCTCGCCAAACCGCTGCCGGCAAAGCTGGCCGATATTCAACTCGCCGCGTACGGTGCCCATCTCTGTGTACCGTGCATCGCCGATATGGGAGTTGTGCGCCCAAACCACCGCCTTGGCGCCGGGACCGCGGGCCTCCAGCAGGTGTTCCAGGGTTTCGAACATGTGTGTATCGCGCAGGTTCCAGCTCTCTGCCCCGCCATAATACATAACTCGGTAGTAGCGCTCGGCCGACGCAATCAGACGGGCGTTCTGCGCCGCGTCGAGAAAACTGGCGCCGTCCTGCGCCTCGTACTCGAGCCGGTGCTGAAGAATGTCCCGAAGTTGAGCGACGACCGCCGCCTCGCACTCGCGATAGCCCTGGGTCAGCACCGCGCGGCCATAGGTAGCCGGCTCGCTTTGCCAGGGGGTGAGACAGCCATATCGCTCCCGCGCAACCTCCGCCGCCTCCGGGTCGACGTCATCCAGATATTCGAGGACCGCCGCGATGGATTCACTCATGTTGTAGATGTCGAGGCCATAGAACCCCGCCCGCCTATCCAGGTCCGGAATATTCTGGTTGTAGTCGCGCAGCCGGTTGGCGAAGTCCGCGACTTCTTGATTCCGCCACATCCACGTTGGGAAGCGCGTGAAAGCCTTTGGCGGATCGGGCCGAGCGGGGCGATGGCGCACGTAACGGTCGATGGCGGACGCGTCTGGCCAATCCGCCTCCACCGCGACGATATTGAAGCCGTGGTGTTCCACCAGGTGCCGGGTAATGGCGTCCCGGGCCCGATAGAACTC
>CAYYSC010000305.1:0-4601 GCA_964474065.1 uncultured Rhodospirillales bacterium
CGGGCTACGGCAAGGCTGACACCGAGAATCGCGTTGGCGCCAAGGCGGCCTTTGTTGTCCGTTCCGTCGAGATCGATCATGGAACGGTCGATATAGATCTGCTCTTCGGCGTCGAGCCCGGACAGGGCATCGAAAATCTCGCCGTTGACGGAGTTGACGGCATCCTGCACGCCCTTGCCGCCATAGCGCTCGTCCCCGTCGCGCTTCTCCACCGCTTCATAGGCGCCGGTGGAGGCGCCGGAAGGCACGGCGGCGCGGCCCTTGGAGCCGTCCTCCAACTCCACTTCTACCTCGATGGTCGGGTTGCCGCGGGAGTCCAAAATCTCGCGCGCGTGAATATCGACGATAGCGGTCATGGGAAGCGGCCCTCTCTAGAGCGTAATAGGATTCGCCTTCGCGATGCGATCGAGTTCCAATATCGGCTTAAGCATTGCTTCCAATGCGGCCAATGGCACCATGTTCAGCCCATCGCTTGGCGCGGCATCCGGATCCTGATGTGTTTCTATGAACAACCCGGCCACACCAACCGCCGCCGCCGCCCGCGCCAATACCGGCACGAACTCCCGCTGGCCGCCCGATTTCCCGCCGAGCCCGCCCGGCTGCTGCACGGAATGGGTAGCATCGAACACGACCGGCGCGCCGGTTTTCGCCATGACCGGCAGGCCCCGGAAATCGGAGACGAGCGTATTGTAGCCGAACGATGCTCCCCGCTCCGTCACCAGCACCCGGCCGTTCCCGGCGCCCGTGACCTTGGCGACCACGTTGGCCATGTCCCAGGGCGCCAGGAACTGGCCCTTCTTCACGTTCACGACCGCTCCCGTCTCCGCCGCTGCAACCAGCAGGTCGGTCTGGCGGCACAGAAAGGCCGGGATCTGGAGAATGTCCACGACCTCCGCCACCGGCGCGCACTGCTCACGCTCGTGAATGTCGGTGAGGACCGGGCAGCCGAACTTTTCCTTTACTTCCGCAAAGACCGGCATGGCCTCCGCGAGGCCGGTGCCGCGGGCCGACCCCAGGCTGGTGCGGTTCGCTTTGTCAAACGAGCTCTTGTAGACAAAGCCGATGGCGAGCCGCTTTGCAATGCCGGTCAGTGCCTCCGCCATTTCCAGGGCGTGGGTGCGGCCTTCCATGGCGCATGGCCCAGCAATCAGCACGAGCGGGGCGTCTTGGCTGAAGGTGACGCCGCCCACGGCGACGGTGGAATTGGGGTGGGTTATGGGCATCGCTCGTTCTATTCCAAATGCCGGTCCCACTCCGAAGACCGGGACGGACTGCCGTTTTACACCAGCCGCGACTGTTTTACCGCAGCTTCCACGAACGCCGTGAACAGAGGATGCGGGGCCATCGGGCGGGATTTCAGCTCCGGGTGGAACTGCACGCCAACGAACCAGCGGTGGCCTTCCAGTTCCACAATCTCCGGCAGACGTCCGTCCGGCGAGATGCCCGAGAAACGCAAGCCAGCACTCTCCAGTTGCTCCCGGTAGTTCACGTTGACTTCGTAGCGGTGGCGGTGGCGTTCGCTAATGTGCCGTGAGCCCGCATAGACCTGGGAAACCAAGCTGTCGGCCGCAAGTTCCGCATCGTAAGCGCCAAGGCGCATCGTCCCGCCCAGATCGCCACCGGCGGCGCGTTGCTGCAACTCGTTGCCCTGCATCCATTCGGTCAGCAGGCCGACCACCGGCTCCTCGCAGGGGCCGAATTCGGTCGTCCCCGCGCGTTCCAGTCCCAGAAGATTTCGCGCGGCTTCGATCACCGCCATCTGCATGCCGAAGCAAATGCCGAGGAAAGGCACATTCTGTTCGCGGGCATAGGTGATGGCCGCAATCTTGCCCTCGCTGCCCCGTTCGCCAAAGCCGCCAGGCACCAGAATACCTGCCACTCCCGCCAGCGTTTCCGCGGCAGTACCGTCTTCCACAGACTCGGATTCGATCCAATCCAGCACCACTTTCACCCGATTGGCGATGCCTCCGTGGTTCAACGCCTCGATCAGGGACTTATACGCATCAAGCAAGTTGGTATATTTGCCCACCACTGCAACACGCACTTCGCCTTCCGGCGTGGTCACGCGTTCACCGATATCTTCCCAGGCGCTAAGTATCGGCTGCGGCGCTTCGAGCCCGAAATGACCGAGCACTTGGTCATCGAATCCGGCCTCGTGATAGGTGATCGGTGTCCGGTACACGGTGTCCACATCCAGGGCCGGAATCACCCGCTGTTCACGAATATTGCAGAACAGCGCCATCTTCCGCCGCGCATCGAACGGGATCTCCCGGTCGCAACGGCACAGCAAGACATCCGGCTGAATACCGATGTTCTGGAGTTCGCGAACCGAATGCTGGCTCGGCTTGGTTTTCAACTCGCCGGCCGAGGGGATATAAGGCACCAGGGTCAGGTGAACAAACATGGTGCGTTCCGGCCCCAGCTCCAGCCGCATCTGCCGGATCGCTTCCAGAAAGGGTAGACCCTCGATGTCGCCGACGGTGCCGCCGATCTCGCAGAGAACGAAATCCTCTCCGTCGAGATCGCGCGCAATGCATTCTTTGATCATGTCGGTGACGTGGGGAATCACCTGAACAGTCGCGCCGAGGTACTCGCCTGCCCGTTCGCGCCGGATCACTTCGGAATAGATCTGGCCCGTGGAAACGCTGTCGCTGCGCCGGGCAGAGATGTCGGTGTACCGTTCATAGTGGCCGAGATCGAGATCGGTCTCTGCTCCGTCATCCGTTACGAACACCTCACCGTGCTGGAACGGGCTCATCGTGCCCGGATCAACATTCAGATAGGGGTCGAACTTGCGGATCCGCACGGAAAAGCCACGTGCTTGCAGCAGCGCACCCAGTGCGGCCGACGCCAGCCCCTTGCCCAAGGAAGAAGCGACCCCGCCCGTGATAAAAATAAAGCGCGGGCCAGCCGTTTCAGGCGCGGCCGTCATTGGGACATTGGAACCTGTGGCTCAGAGGGAACCGCCGGCTGGGCAGGTACCCCTGGCTGGTCCATAATCGAGCGGCCTTCGCGCGCTCCGCTCGCCAGGATCGCCAGAACCAAGCTGGTGACAAAGAAGCAGGCAGCCAGAATGGCGGTGGTGCGCGTCAGCAGGTTGGCTGTGCCGCGCCCGCTCATGAACCCGCCACCGCCACCGCCGCCACCGCCGATGCCGAGCCCGCCGCCCTCACTTCGCTGAAGCAAGACGACGCCCACCAATCCGATGGCAATCAACAAATGAATGACGAGCACGATTTGGATCATAACTTACCTACCGCCGCTTGGGCGCACCACGCATCGGGAAATTGGTCTGGGGTGACGGCCAGTTTTCCACCGTTGCGACTCTATCTAACAATACACGATTCGGATTGCCAGATCGAAATGGGAGAGCATACCGCCCTTGAGACTTGCCATTATCCGACAACCTCCCCCCAAAGGTCATAAGCATCGGCGTCGGTGACACGAACCCGAACGATTTCGCCCACCGTCAGTTCGTTCTCGCCGTCAAGATAGACCTGCCCGTCGATGTCCGGCGCGTCGCCGCTCGAGCGGCCGATCGACTCCTCTTCGTCCACCTCGTCGATGATCACGTCAATCTCCCGGCCGATCTTGGCGAGCTGTTTTCTCGCGCTTATTTCCTGCTGAAGGCTCATGAGTTCTTCATAGCGTTCTTGCTTAACCTCATCCGGCACCGCGCCAGCCAGCTCGTTCGAGCGGGCACCCGCTACCGGTTCGTATTGGAAACAGCCGAGCCGGTCGATCTGTGCCGCCTCCAGCCAGTCGAGCAGATCCTCGAACTCCTTGTCCGTCTCGCCCGGAAAGCCGACGATGAAGGTGGAACGGATCGCTAAGTCGGGCACCTGTTCACGCCAAGCGGCAAGCCGGTCCAAAACCTTTTCCTGATTGGCGGGGCGGCGCATGGCCTTGAGGATCTTAGGGCTCGCATGCTGGAACGGGATGTCGAGATAGGGCAGCACCTTGCCCTCCGCCATCAGCGGCAGCACTTCATCGACGTGCGGGTAGGGATAGACGTAGTGAAGCCGTGTCCAGACACCGAGCGAGCCCAGTGCGTCCGCCAGGTCATAGAACCTGCTGCGGTATTCCCTGCCCTTCCAGTTGCTCGGCGCGTATTTCAGGTCGAGGCCATAGGCGCTCGTGTCCTGGCTGATGACCATCAGTTCCTTCACGCCGGAGCGCACCAGCGCCTCCGCCTCGAACATCACCTGCGCGAGCGGCCGGCTGGCCAGATCTCCCCGCAGGTGCGGGATGATGCAGAAAGAGCAGCGGTTGTTGCAGCCCTCCGAAATCTTCAGATAGGCATAGTGCCGCGGCGTCAGCCGCAGCCCCGCTTCCGGCACCAGATCCCGGAACGGGTCGTGGGTCGGCGGCACCGCTTCGTGCACTGCCTCCATCACTTGTTCGTACTGGTGAGGGCCGGTGATCGCAAGTACGCCCGGATGCTCCGCCCGGATCAGGTCCGCCTCCTTGCCGAGGCAGCCGGTGACGATGACCCGGCCGTTCTCCGCCAGCGCCTCACCGATCGCCTCCAGACTTTCCGCCCGGGCGCTATCGAGAAAACCGCAGGTGTTCACCAACACCACATCAGCGCCCCCGTAGTC
>CAYYSC010000306.1:0-4601 GCA_964474065.1 uncultured Rhodospirillales bacterium
ACAGCCTTTAAATCCTCGAGGGAACCGATCCCTCCGGAGAGAATCACCGGCAGGCCCGCCGGGATCTTCAGGCGGAGCAGCGTTTGCAGCCGCGTCGCGCCCAGCATCCGGAACAGGTCGCGCTTGTCGGGCGGGGCGGATTGCAGGCCGGTGATGGTGTTCTCCAGCAGCGGGAAGAAACAGATCAGCGCGGTGATGACGACGACCGAGGTCAGGCCGAAGCCGAACCAGACGATGAAGATCGGCCCCAGCGCCAGCTTCGGCACGACCTGGCTCGCCAGCACATAGGGCCAGAGCAGCCGCCGCAACGGCTCGATCTCTCCGAGCAGGAGGCCGCAAAGGAAGCCGATGGCGCTGCCGAGGGCAAAGCACAGCAGCGTCTCCGCCCCCGTCACCCCGATGTGCGGCCAGAGGAAACCGGTGGTGAGCCCCTGCCAGAGCACCGCCAGCACGGCGGACGGCGCGGGCACCACCATGGCGGAGACGCCCGACCATTGCGCCCACATTTCCCAGGCGGCTACGAGCACGGCCAGCAGGGCGGCGGAATAGAGATGCATGCGCCTCATGCCGCCGCTTCCCCGGGCAGGGCGAGGGCTGCGCGGATGTCGTGGCAGAGCGCCATGAATTGCGGGTCGTAGCGGCTTTCGGCGCCATGCCTGTCGGGGAGGCCGGCTGGGAAGGTCCGGCCGATCCGGCCCCGGTCCATCACCGAAACATGGGTCGCGAGATAGACTGCCTCCGCAATGTCGTGGGTGACGAACAGGACGGTGGCCGCGCGCTCGCGCGTCAGGCGCAGCAGATCGTCCTGCAACTCCTCCCGCGTGATGGCGTCGAGCGCGGCGAAGGGCTCGTCCATGAGGAGGGCAGGCGGCTCCGTCACCAGCGCGCGGACCAGCGCGGCGCGGCTCTGCTGGCCGCCGGAAAGCTGGCGCGGGTGGCGGTGCGCATAGTCTCCGATCCCCATCAGCGCCAGCAGGTCGGCCGCCCGGCGGCGGTCGGCGGCCGTCACCCGGCGGTGCAGGGAGACCGGCAGCAGCACGTTGTCCAGCACCGTCCGCCATTCCAGCAGGCTCGGCGTCTGAAAGACGAAGCCGACCTGCCGCGACGGTCCCGCCAGCGCCGCGCCCGCAATGCGGACCTCCCCGCTCTGCGGCAGCAGCAGGCCCGCAGCCAGCTTCAGCAGGGTGGTCTTGCCGCAACCGCTCCGCCCGACCAGGCAATGGAAGTCGCCGGGCGCGAGCGTCAGGTCGGCGCGCTCCACCGTCGGCCCCTCGCCCGGATAGGCGTAGGTGGCCTGCTCGATTTCGATGAAGGGCGCGGCGTCAGTCGGCATAGGGCGCCAGCCGGTCCGCGGCGGCCTCCGCGCGGGCGTCGATTTCGGTTATCTGCACGAGGTCCGACAGGTTGAAGCGCCCGTCATGGTGCCAGCCTGCCTCCGGCGCGGTCATGTCGCCGAGCGCCGCGATCCGCGTGACCCCTGCCTCCCCCAGCATGTCCGCCAGCCGCGCCAGTTGCTGCGGCGGGGCGGCGATGCCCGCGGTCTGGAGCAGCGTACGGTAGGGCGCGACCTGGGCCGGAACCTCGGCCAGATCGTCCACCGCTGCGACACGGACGGAGCGGTTCAGGCAGGAGGGGCCGAAGCCCGCGCCTTCCGCCTGGAACGACACGCTCCACGCGCCCGCGGGATCGCCCAGCACTTCCGCCCCGCCAGCGAATTCCTCCTGCTGGCGCCAGGCGGCGACGCTGCCCGCCTCCGCCATGGTCAGGCCGCGGCGGGGATAGCGCTCGCCGAAAGCGGCCAGCTCCCGCGCCAGATAGCGGGCGAAGGTCTGGGGCGAGACCGCCCCGCCCCGCTCCACGAAAACGACGTGTGGCGCGAAACAGCCCTGCTGGTCGTAGCGCGCTATGTCGTAGGCGGCGCGGCGGGCGGTATCGCCTGCCTTGGCCGGATCAAGCGCGGCGGCAGCCACCATGGCGAAGCTGACCTTGTGGCCATAGGCGAGGAAGCGCCGCGCGGGCGGCATCCGGCTTTGGATCGCGGCCAGCGACTCGTTCCCGCCATAGGCGAGCGTCAGGTCGGCGGCCTGCAATAGGGCGCGCTCCGGCGCTTCCTCCCCGCCCTGCCACCAAACGACGGCGAGGCAGTCCGCGAGGTCCGGCGCGACCTCCGCCAGCAATTCGGCGAACCAAGTGGCGAACAGCGGCTCGGCGCTCGGCACTTTGCCGATATTGCCCGCCTTCACCAGCAGGCCGCAGACCTGGCTCCAGAGCGGCAGGCCCGGCACGTTCCCCGCCCAGATGTGCGCCAGCAGCGGCGGCCCGAACGCCTTGCCGAGGCCGCCCTTGGCCAAGGGCTGGAAGGAGTCGAGGATGGCCGGGTTCGGAAAATCCTCCGCCAGGAAGCGGCGGAGTTCCGGCTTGCGGAAGGTCTTGAGATACTGGGTCAGGCCCAGCCGCACCATCTCCCCGTCATAGCCGGTGACGGCGGGCAGCAGTTCTTCCATTTTCCGCCGGTAAGGGTCGCTGCGGTCGAGCAGCCGGGCGACGGCGGCGTCCACCGCATCCACCACGCGGGCGACGGGCTGCGGGCGCAGGCGCGCCGCGGCCTGGCTGCGCACATGCGCGGCAAGGCGGGCAATGGCCTCCGGCGGCAGCACCGGCACCTCCACCGCGACCGGCGCGCCGGTGCGGGCGAAGGTCAGCGTCTCCCACTGGAGCGCTGCGGGGTCGAGGCCGGGAAGGTAGCCTGCGCGTTCGGGCATTGGAGCTTAACCGGCCGCGGCGGCGCTCAGGAACTCGTCCACCGCCATGGAGCAGCCCTGCGCCTCCGCCCCCGCCACGCGGCCGAGCAGCAGGAAGCCGCCATCCACCTCGACCCCGGCGTCCTCGGTCAGGATGGTCGTGACGATGTTGTAGTGCGCCAGGTCGGTGTGGGCGAGCACGCCGGTCTCGCCCTTCGGCACCGCGGCGCCGGTCAGCGGATTGACGACGCGGGTCCGTATCCAGTGCGGCCCGGATTTGACGGAGGGGCAGACCGCGTTGCCGTTATCGTAGAACTGGGTCGAAAGCTCGGTCATCCCGTACATGTTGATGCACTCGGCGCGCGGCACGCCGAATGTCCGGCTGAGCGCGTCGTAGAACTCGTCCAGTTCCAGTTCGCGCGACTGGCCCTTGAAGCCGCCGGTATCGAGGATGCGGCTGCCGGGAGGCAGGCGGAAACGGCGGCCCTCCGCCACCAGCGCATCCATCGCATGCACCAGGCTGAAGCTCGCGCCGAGCAGGGCGTAGGGTTCGCCGGTTGCCTCAGCCTGCTCCAGGTCTGCGGTCAGGCGGGGCAGGTCGATGCCGTCCGGCCCGATCAGGTGGCCGCTGCCGGGCTTGCCGAACGTGCGGACGGCGAGGTCCAGATAATGCGCCAGCGAGGAGTTGGGCATCACCGCCGGCGTCGGGAACAGGATGCCCATCGCCATGCTGTCCGCGCCGCGCATGAACCGCTCCGCAAAGTTGCGGCGCATGGAGGCGTTATAGACTTCCAGCGTCGCGTGATAGCTCTTGCCGCGCTGTCCGCCCATGGTGGTGCCGCTGGTCATGAACACGGCGGCGGCCTCTTCCGGCGGGACACAGGTGAGGTCCAGCGTCTTGAAGGCGTTGATCGGCACGGCCGGAATCTCGGCCCAGTGCTTCACCGTGCGCGGAGTCTTGCCGCGCGCGCGGGCGAACTTTGCAAAGGGCTGGTTGTGCTCGAACTGCCAGGCGAACAGCTTCAGCGCGAGGGCGTTGAACGCCGCCTCGCCCGGCTCGTCCGCCGCGATGAAGTCCAGAAGCTCGGTTACGATAGGGTCTTGCGCCATGCGCCTGTTTCCACTTGGGAACCGGAGCCGGCTGCGAATGCGAGTGCCATTGCGAGCATGTCCCATTCCCTCCGCCGGCATGATCCGGTTCAGGTTCAAAGGGTCATCGCACCGGCGCCGCTGACGGGACTATGGCCCGGCGCCTATCGAAATCTCAGCCTCTATGGCGAGGCTCCCCTACGGATTTAATCTATAGAGGTACTTCGCCCGAACAACGCAAACAAGCATAATCGGTCTATGGAGCCTAAGAGCAGTCACACGCGGCAGGCCTTTCGAAAGGCTGCTGGGGCCGAAAGTTTCTGTTCGTAGAAGGGCTATCCGTTCCTATTCCGGAAAGCGGCATCATCCGTGCAAAGTCGGCGTTCACCAAACTCGGAACCCGAACTGAGCGCCACACGGGGCCAAGCCGCGCCCCCTTTGACCGTCCCCTCTGTTGCAGTGCTCTCACGCTGAAGCAATCGGCGGCGCTCCGCCCTTCACCATGATCCTCAACTGAAGCAGGTTTGCCCCTCCCATTCCACTGGAAATAGCTTCATCAGCGCCGGCAGGGTGCCGGTGATGGCGCGGGCAACGGGGGCGAGCGAGACCGGTAGGGCCGGCCCTACCACCCGCGGATCAGCTTCGTGCCTGCGATGGACTTGCGGTCCTGGCGGATGCGGCGCCTGGCGATGTTGCCGCCGTCGAGCTGTTCGCCCAGCACCGCCGCACCCCGATCCGTACCGCAGACCTGAAAGCTTCGTTTGGCGAGGC
>CAYYSC010000307.1:0-4563 GCA_964474065.1 uncultured Rhodospirillales bacterium
GCGCGCGGCCTCCGGCGTGCCCCCCTGGATTCCCGGCGGCGACGCGAAATGACTGACCGGTTCAGCGACGCCCCAGAACAGGAGCCCAGCCCCCATGCCGCCGGCGAACAACATTGCGATCCAGGAGACGGTGGAAAATTCGGGCTCCTCATCGTCGCGGCCAAGCCGGATCCGCCCCCAGGGACCGAACGCAAGCGCAGCGGCGAGAATCACGAAGGCCGTGCAGAGCGCCAACCACCACCAGCTCGCTCCCGTCATGAACCACGTTGTAAAGCCCAGCACGGTGTCCGCCATCGGTTCTGGTGCAAGGATGCCCCAAAGACCCACGGGCACGCATACTCCGAGTGCGAGCAGGAAGACGGCGTTCAATCTCATCGTGGCATCCCTTTGAGTGACCGGAAGGGGCGGTTGACAATCCCGCGGCGGATGAAACGGGTGCGAGCATGGGACGGGCCATTGCGCCGCTCAGGCGCCCACGGCATTCAGATCGGCCTTGACTAAGAGAGGCGCTGACCAAGCAGAGACCGGGGGCAAAACAGAAGAGCACGCATCCCGGCGCAGCTTTCGCAGTCAAATACGGACATTCCTGCTGTACGTTTCGAAGTGGTATCATACCGGCTCTTCAAAAATGAACGCCGGGCTCGATAATGTCGGCGGTTGAGGCGTCCTGATCTCCTGCGCGAATATGCAGGAGGAACGGACAAAGACAGATCCCCATGCGGCAATGCCGCGGACCGGACGCAGATTTGGATTGCCGGCGCTTTGCTGTCCAATGCATAACTTGGTCCGTTTAATGCATTTGGGACATTGATGCGGACCCTCCGGGACTTGAAAATCGTTCGAGCCCTCGCCGCGCACCGTAACTTCGCGCGCGCGTCCGAGGAGCTAGGCATGGCCCAGCCGACGCTCAGCCGGGCCCTGGCCCGGCTCGAAACGTTGATGGGGGTTAGGCTGTTCGAACGCACCCGCACGTCTGTGGTGCCGACCGTCTATGCCGAGATCGTGCTTGAGCGCTGCGACGCTCTGATCGCCGGGTTCGAGGACATCGTGCAGACGGTGGATAACAGCAAGAAGGCAGGAACGGCGGACTTCCGTATTTCGGCGGGTCCGTTTGCGGCAGAGGCAGTCGTCCTCGCCGGCTTTGCGGCTCATGCGGCAAAGCAGCGGCGGCCCAGCGGACGGTTGGTCGTACGGGACTGGCGTACTTGCCTTGAGGACGTGTTGGCCGGGTACAGCACCCTCGCCATCACCGACACCCAATCGGCAAACGCTTACGAGGAACTGGAAACCGCACCGCTAGGTGGCGGTCCGGCAGCCTTTTTCTGCCATTGCCGCCACCCGCTCGCGCGAGAGAATGCAATCGGCTGGGCTGACCTCATGCGCTATCCTTGGGCGCTGACGCTGATGCAGGGGCGGTGGCTCGACCTTCTCCCTGATGATCTTGGCGCAGCCGGGCGGGTGGACCCAAAGACCGGGGAATTCGTACCCGCAATCTGCGTCGACTCATTCAGCGCCATGACGGCTGCTGTCCGTAATGGTCGCGCGATCAGCGCCGCACCTCCGTCCTTCATCCGAGACGAACTTGAACGCGGAGAACTCGTGGTACTCCCCCTCAGCGAGGCTTGGATGCGGATCGAATACGGCCTCGTCTGGCGTAAGGACCAGAAGTGGTCTCGCAACCTTTCGGATTTTGTGGACACGCTCCAAGCGGTGCAGACGACCACCGGCCTTTAAAAGGGAACCTTCTCTTGCCCACGGATCGGTGCTGCGGCCGATCGATACCCGGTCCGCCCGACCTGCTTGCACCAAATCCCATCAGGCCGGTTCAGCGTCTTCCGCGCGATTTTCCTGAGAGGGAGACGGAGCAGAAATAACGAGGATATTGCTCTAGATGGATACATTGTCAGCGATACTCGTAGCCGATCCTCCCCCACCAAAGACCGGTTACTGGGCGATCGGGATACTCCAACCGCGTCCTCGAGCCACGAGACCCGCAACGAAGCTATCGAAGCTTTTTTTCTCTCGAAGGGCGCATTGATTGCTTCATCCGCCCAGACCCTCAGGCTGGACCGGAGGCGTGCGGGCGTCCCTTCATGCCATGCCGCTCCATTAGCCGGATGATCGTTGCCTCGGAAATGACACCTTTCCGCTGGAATGGAAAAGGCAGCCATCTCGCGAAAACGGCTTAATCAGTTGCACCATATTTAAAGATCATTGGCTAAACGGTACGCGGCATGATCATGCAGATCGTTCAGCCAAGTCGGCCGTTTGGCCGCTCTCTTGAAGGCGACCTCTGCTGGGATATTGCCTACAACGAAGACGTGGCGCAGTTGTGGTGGGAGACTGGGCCGCAGCTCGACGGGCTCGGCCATCTGGGCGAAGCCGACACGTATTACAACTGCAACCATGGCGCGGACTTCGCGGCGCTCACTGGCCTGACCAAGCTTGGCATCCATACGATCCCGCCGATCATCTCCCGGGCCGTGCTGATCGACATGACAAAGCATTTCGGGGTCGAAGAGCGAGCCGCAGGTGTGGATCTCAGGCGAGCCGGGGCTCACTAATGAGGCGGCGGCGTATCTCGGCTCCCTCAATCCGATCGCGGTCGGGTCGGACAGTTGGGGTCGTGACGCGGTGCCCTCCGTCGATGGCGACAAGGTCTTTTACGGCCATGTCGCCTTCCTGAAGGAGAACGGCATCTACATCCTGGAGACCATGAACACCGGCCCTCTGGCAGGACAAGGCGTCAAAGAGTTCCTGTTCGTCCCTGGCCAGGCCCGCCTGAAGGGCGCCGTGCAGATGATCATCAATCGGGCCGTAATATGGTAAGCGGCGAGCCGCCAATGAATCCCGGGGAGCCTCCACGGTTTCCCATTTCGTAAGTTTTTGTTCAGAAGCTTTGATGAAAAATAATACCCTGTTGCCGCGTGACTATCAGCCCTCCGGAGTAAGCCTTAGGGGCGCTGTTCGCAGGAAGACGGCTGGAGTATTGTTGCTTACAATTGAAAGTGTAGGCGAGGCAAAACATTCGCCATGGGAGTGAGCAGTGAACAACTGGCCGCCGGCCCTCCGGGTCGGCTTGTGGATGAGCTTTACGGCCATCGGCTTTGCCGTCATGCTCAACACGGTGCGCCACCTGTCCGATTCGGACATGCATGTTATGGTAGTAACATTCTGGCGCAACGTCTTTGCGGTTCTGTTTTTCGCGCCGCTGCTCGCCGGTTTCTGGTCCGCCCGGTTCGGCGCCGAACACTGGAAGCTTTACAGCCTGCGTGCCCTGGTAATGACCGTTTCGACGGTTACTCTTTTTCTAGGCGCCATCCTGCTGCCCGTAGCGGAGGCGACCGCACTCAGTTTTACCGCCCCATTGTTTACGGTGATCGCAGCGATCCTTTTCTTAAAGGAACAGGTTGGCTGGCGACGGTGGGCGGCAGTGATTGTCGGCTTTGGCGGCGTACTGATCATGCTACGCCCCGGCGCGGAAGCCTTCGACATGGGCGCACTGGCGGTGCTGGTCGCCGCGCTCACGTTCGCTGCGGTCAACATCATGGGCAAGATCCTGGTCCGGTCGGACCCGCCGGCAATGGTTACCCTCAATCTTTCCCTCTATTCCCTACCGATCTCGCTAGTCCTGGCATTGCCTTTTTGGGACTGGCCAAGCGGGAATCAGTGGCTCTGGCTCATCGTTCTCGGGGTGGCGGCGGCCTGCAATGTGTATGGCATCACCAAGGCGTTTCAGGCTGGGGACGCCTCGCTCGCCCAGGCTTTCGATTTTCTGCGCTTGCCGACCACGGCCCTGCTGGCGCTCGTATGGTTCAACCAGTTTCCGGACCTCTATGTCTGGATTGGCACCGCTGTCATTACGGGCAGCAGCATCTACATTGCGCACCGTGAAAGCCGGATGAGAGCGAAGGTATGACGAGCAAGCTAGCATCGCTTTTAATAGCGGCAGCATCGGTCCTGCTTTTGGTTACCGCGACGGGCGCCGAGGCTGCTTATTGCTATGACGCGGCCCGATCCATGGTAACGCAAACGCCGGCAAGCCTTTGCGATGGCGAGGTCATCAGCGCGGAACGCGCGCGGGAATTCGAAGCGGCCCGCCGCACTTACATCAAACGCGCAATCACGGATCCCGGCTCGCGTGGACCCTATAGGCAATCCGCCCGTCAAGGCCGAGCCACCAGTTCCGGCTCCGGCTTTTTTGTGAACAGACAAGGCAATGTGGTTACCAACTACCATGTCGTGGAAAAATGCCGACGCCTGATGGTGCTGACCAATTCCGGCAAGGTGGCCGCTGCTTCCGTGGTGGCTGCATCTCGCTTGGACGATCTGGCGCTGCTCCGGACCGATACCACGGCGGCGGCGTTCGCCACCCTGGCACCCGGCGCGCCCGATGCGGAAGCCAGCCTTAGAATCGTGGGGTTTCCGATGCTCAAACTGCCGCGCCGCGATCCGCTCTCTGTCAGCGGTCGTTTCGTTGGCGAGAGGGCTATCCCCAGCGGCGATTCCAACCTGGCCCTTCGTATCGATGACCGGGCTGCCGCTGGAACCTCGCCATACTTG
>CAYYSC010000308.1:0-4551 GCA_964474065.1 uncultured Rhodospirillales bacterium
GCGGCAGCGATGGTTGCCTTGGTCGTGCTGTTTATCCGCTATGTGGCCAATCATCTGACCGAGCGGCTGGCCCGGACGCCCGAACTGCTGGTGATCTTCGCCATCGCGCAGGCGGCGATATTCGCAGCCATCGGCGATTTCGTGGGCCTTGGCAAGGAAGTGGGTGGGCTCCTGGCTGGCATCTCACTCGCCTCCAGCCCCTATCGTGAAACCATCGCCGCACGGCTCGCGCCGTTGCGGGATTTCCTGCTTTTATTCTTCTTCATCGCCCTCGGCGCGACACTGGACCTGTCCCTCCTGGGAGCCCATGTCACCGGCGCCATCGTCTTCTCGCTGTTCGTGCTGATCGGCAATCCTCTTATTGTGCTGGCGATCATGGGAGCGATGGGATACCGGAAGCGCACGGGTTTCCTGGCTGGACTGACCGTCGCCCAGATCAGCGAATTCTCGCTGATCTTCATCGCAATGGGCGTGTCGCTCGGGCATGTGGAGCAAGATGCGCTCGGGCTCGTCACGATGGTGGGGCTGGTGACCATCGCGGTCTCCACCTACATGATCACCTATTCTCACCAACTCTATGCCGTCTTTGAACCGCTTCTCGGGCCGTTCGAGCGCAAAGGGACGCCGCGGGAGCCCAGCGAGGCGGAAGCGCATAAAGCGGAGAGTTATGAGGTCCTTATCTTCGGTCTTGGCCGCTTTGGTACCGCTATCGGTATGCGGCTGAAAAGGCGCGGTGTCCGCGTTTTGGGCGTGGACTTTAATCCCTTCGCGATCCGGCGCTGGCGGGAACTCGGCCTCGATACGGAGTTCGGCGATGCGAGCGACCCCGAGTTCCTCGCTGGACTGCCACTGGCGCGAGCTCAGTGGATCGTATCCACTATCCCTATATATCCCACGGGGCTCAGTCATGAGGACACGCGGACGACGCTGATCCAGATCAGCCGTGCACACGGCTTCCGGGGACGCATCGCCGTGGCGTCGCATAATGCTAAGGATACGGAAGAATTGTTCGGCTCCGGCGCCGACATCGTGCTCGAGCCATTCCAAGATGCGGCCGATCGAGCGGTGGAACTGCTATGCGGAGCTGAGGAAGAGAAGCGGACGCAGATTCCCACGATTCAATCGGAAGAAAAGCAGGCATCATGACAAGGAAAGTTACTGCGCCGCAAGAACCCCGTTGAAAGGCATCAGATGACCGAGGAACATCTCGAACATCCGTTCCATGCCCTTCCAGCCGACCAAGCGTTTTCGACCTTGAGAGCAAGTGACCAGGGGCTGGCATCAGATGAAGCGGCGCGCCGGCTGCAGGTACACGGGCCCAACCGGCTGCCCGCGGCGCCACGGCGTAGCGCAGCCCGGCGGTTCCTCGCACAATTCCAAAACGTTCTGATCTACGTTTTGATTGCCGCCGCCGCCGTCACCGCGGCGCTGGGGCATCTGGTGGATGCCGGCGTCATTCTGGCCGTCGTCATAGTAAATACAACCATTGGTTTTATTCAAGAAGGCCGCGCCGAGCAGGCGATGGAGGCAATTCGGAAGATGCTCGCTCCACGCTCCTCCGTGCTGCGCGACGGCCGTCGGCAGCAGGTGGATGCTGCAGAGCTGGTGCCGGGCGACATCGTCCTCGTCGAGGCCGGGGACCGGGTCCCGGCCGACCTCCGTGTGATCGAAGCGCGCGGGCTCAAAGCCGAAGAGGCAATCCTGACGGGCGAGTCTATCCCGACAGACAAGGGAACGGCGCCCGCGGCACCCGACGCGTCCTTGGGCGACCGGGTCTCCATGCTATTCAGCGGAACGCTGGTAGCCGCAGGCACAGGCCGTGGCGTCGTGGTCGCCACGGGGATACGGACCGAGATCGGGCGGATCAGTGGCATGCTCTCGCAGGTGGAGACGCTGACCACACCGCTCATCCGTCAGATGAACACCTTCGCCCGCTGGCTTACCCTGGCCATTCTGGGACTGGCCGCTTTGATCTTTGTCTACGGCGTCATGGTCCGTGCCGTGCCGTCGGTAGAAATGTTCATGGTCGTCGTCGGGCTGGCGGTTGCCGCTATCCCTGAGGGCCTGCCGGCGATCCTGACCATCGCGCTCGCTATCGGCGTTCAGCGTATGGCCGGGCGGAATGCCATTATCCGTCGGCTTCCCGCGGTGGAAACCCTGGGCTCCGTGTCGGTCATCTGCTCGGATAAGACGGGCACGCTGACTCGCAACGAGATGGTTGCCGCCTCCCTCGCGGCGGCAGAGCACGTCTATTCTGTCGGCGGCACCGGCTATGCGCCAGAAGGCGCTGTCCGCTGGCGCGCCGCCGACGCCGACCCGGGCGAGCATGCGGTGCTGATGGAATTCGCCATGGCGGCCGGCCTCTGTAACGATGCGGTGCTGCACCAGGCACAGGACAACTGGCAGGTTCATGGCGACCCAATGGAAGGTGCGCTGATGGCGCTTGCCGGCAAGATCAGCCGGCAGGGGCCCGAACCTTTTCGGGAGTGGACCCGCACCGATGCCATCCCGTTCGATGCAGCGCACCGTTATATGGCAGTCTTGCATCATGACCACGAAGGGCATGCGTGTATCCATGTAAAGGGGGCGCCCGAAGCGGTGCTGGCCATGTGCGCGGACCAGCGCGCGACGGACGGTAGCACCGAACCGCTCAATCTCGATCACTGGCACGGAATGGTGGAAGAGTTGGCTGCGGAGGGGCAGCGAGTCATCGCGGTGGCGACGCGCTCGGTGGAACAGGCGCATGTCGTCATGAACACCGCCGATCTCGACGGCAATCTGACCTTGATCGGCCTCATTGGCCTCATCGACCCTCCCCGTACCGAAGCCATTGAGGCGGTCGGCGAATGTCACGCCGCGGGCATTCGCGTCAAGATGATTACTGGCGATCATGCTGCGACGGCGCGTGCCATCGCGGCCAGGATCGGGCTGAAAAACGCCGAAAAGGTGCTGACTGGTGCCGATATCGAAACGATGGACGACGCCAAACTTGCCAAGGCCGCCGTCGACACCGACGTCTTCGCGCGCACCAGCCCGGAGCACAAGCTCCGTCTCGTGACCGCACTGCAATCCCATGGCATGACGGTTGCGATGACTGGCGATGGCGTCAACGACGCCCCGGCGTTGAAACGCGCCGATGCCGGAATCGCCATGGGCCAGAAAGGCAGCGAGGCGGCAAAAGAAGCGGCGGAGTTCGTGCTGGCCGACGACGATTTTGCCTCGATCGCCGCCGCCGTGCGCGAGGGCCGGACGGTTTACGATAATCTCAAAAAAGCCATTGTTTTTCTGTTACCGGTCAACGGTGGCGAGTCGTTTGCCATCATCGCCGCCGTTCTCCTCGGTTACACACTCCCGATCACGCCGCTGCAGATCCTGTGGGTGAACATGGTGAGTTCGGTCGGTCTTGCCATTGCGCTTGCCTTCGAACCGGCGGAGCGCGACGTCATGCGCCGACCGCCGCGGCCAGTGCGGGAGCCGATGCTGTCCGGATTTCTTGCCTGGCGGATAGCGTTCGTTTCGGTACTGTTCGTCGCCGGATTGTTCGGCATGTTCGCGTGGTCACGCGCCAGCGGCGCCACCCTGGAGGAAGCGCGTACCTACGCGGTCAACACTCTGGTGGTGATGGAGGTATTCTATCTGTTCAGCGTCCGCTACCTGCGTTCTCCCTCGCTGACCCTGACCGGCGTGCAGGGCACGCGCGCTGTCCTTATCGCCGTCGCGGCCGTCGTCGCCCTGCAGGCCATCTTTACCTATGCGCCATTCATGTCCGCCCTGTTCGAGACGAGGCCGGTCGATTTCGCCCACGGTGCCGAAATCATCGCCATCGGGATTGCCTTGTTCGTGATCCTAGAGATCGAGAAATGGGCGCGCCTGCGCTTGAACCAGCGCACCGAGCCTGCGCCAGACCCTGCTGATGGCTGAAGCTACTGGCGCTGGGACCCTGATGTTCGAGACGCGCCGGAAGCGGGGCCTGTTGCATCAATAGAGGCTTGAGGCTCGCTGGCTCCATCGTCCAGCTCTTGGGTATAGGCCGTTGCTTCGTTGGACGGGAGCCATATCTCCACACAGGAATTCTTTGCGGACTCGGCAAATCATTTCAGTGAGCCAGGGACCATCGGTCGTTCCTGCCCGGCAGAGGAATTGATGCGATGAGCAGCAGTCAAATCTACACCGTTTTAGGCGGCACCGGGTTTCTGGGCAGCCGCATTGTTCGGCATCTGTGTGCGGGCGGTCATCGGGTGCGTGTCGCGGCTCGGGATCCGTGGCGAAAGCCAGAGCTTCTTCAGTCGGACCGGGTCGAACCGGTGCGAGCGGATCTGTTCGATCCCTTGACGCTTTCGACTGCCTTGCGGGACACGCATGGCGCGGTGAATGCAACAAGCCTGTATCTGGAGAGGGGTAGCCTCACTTTCGACGCCTTCCACGTCGAGGGCGCCGAACGCCTGGCGCGGATCGCGAGGGAAACGGGCACAAGCCGCTTTGTCCAGGTGTCCGGCATCGGCTCGGACCAGAACGCGGACGACCGCTATATCCGTGCCCGGGGCAAAGGCG
>CAYYSC010000309.1:0-4541 GCA_964474065.1 uncultured Rhodospirillales bacterium
GCCCGAGAAATCGCGCGCGATGATCGTGCACTACGACTACAGCGTGCTGGCGGGCACCCAGGGCCGGCGCAACCACTACAAGCAGGACCGCCTGTTTCATCTGGCAGAGCGGTTCCGGCTCCCGGTCGTGCTATTTTCCGAAGGTGGCGGCGGCCGGCCGGGAGAGGACGACGACGGCCCGCGCGTCGCCTTCGACACCCCGACCTTCACCCAGTTCTCCAAGCTTTCCGGCTTGGTGCCGCTGGTTGGCGTCAACAACGGCCGGTGCTTCGCCGGTAACACGGCGCTTCTCGCCTGCTCTGACGTCATCATTGCGACGGAGGCTTCGACCATCGGCATGGGCGGCCCGGCGATGATCGAGGGCGGCGGCCTCGGCATTTACACGCCGGAGGAGGTTGGGCCGATGTCGTTTCAGGTGCCAAACGGCGTTGTCGATATCCTGGTGAAAGACGAGGCGGAGGCGGTGGCGACCGCAAAGAAATACCTCTCCTATTTCCAAGGGGCCGTGAACGACTGGGAGGCGCCGGACCAGCGCCGCCTGCGCCATGTGGTGCCGGAGAACCGCGTGCGGCTCTACGACATGCGGGACGTGGTCCACACGCTGGCGGACGAGGGCAGCGTGCTGGAGATCCGCGAGAAGTTCGGCATCGGCATTATCACCTGCTTCATCCGCATCGAGGGGCAGCCGATGGGCGTAATCGCCAACAACCCGCATCACCTGGCCGGCGCGGTCGATTCGGACGGCGCGGATAAGGGTGCGCGCTTCCTCCAGCTTTGCGATGCCTTCGACATCCCCGTTCTCAGCTTGATTGACTGTCCCGGCATCATGGTCGGGCCGGAGCACGAGAAGACCGCGCTGGTGCGCCACTGCACCCGGCTTTTCAACACCGGCGCGAATATGACAACCCCCTTGTTCACTGTCGTGGTGCGCAAGTCATACGGCCTTGGTGCGCAGGCGATGTGCGGCGGCAGCGCCCTGGTTGGCTTTATGACCGTGGCCTGGCCCACGGCTGAGTTTGCCGGCATGAACATCGAGGGCGCGGTAAAGCTCGGCTTCCGTCCCGTGCTGGCCTCGATGGAGGACCCGGAGGAGCGCCTTGCCGAGTTCAACCGCCGGGTGGAGGCTGCCTACGAGACAGCGCGCGCCGTGAACGCGGGCGGCGGCGGCGGCATCGACGATGTGATCGACCCGGCGGACACCCGCCGCTGGATCGCCAACTCGCTACGCCGCCTGCCGCCAGTGGCTCCGCGGGAGGGCAAGAAGTACCCGTATATCGATACCTGGTGAGGGAATCGATCCCAACGGGTCATGCTTCCGACGAGGAAAAAGCAATCTTGGCCGCCGCATCGCCAAGGCGTGAACGGACAACGCCGGGAGGGGCCAATCCGAAGGTGGCAGTGATCACGGCCCAGGCGTCAACCGGTGCGCCGCGCAGCAGCATGCGTGCGGTATACGCGAGCGAGTACGCGTAACCGACCGGCAGCGAGGAACGCAAGAAACGGCGCATGAATTTGATGCGCCCCCGATGCTTGAAATAGAGCGAGAAAGGGGAGGCGGGGCGATTGACCAGGGGCGAGCCGATGGCCGTTCCGGCACGATGATAGACCCGCAGCCCCTGACAATAGGCCAGGGGCAGATCGCCCCGGCGCATCGCCCAGTCCACTTCTTCGTAGTAAAGGAAATAGTCCTCCCGCATCGGACCGACTTTTTCATAGAACTCGCGGCTGGCAACCATGCTGGCACCGGTGATGAAGTCCAGCCCATGGGGATCCGGCGCCGGCGTCGCGGCATGCGACCGCCCAAGATTGAGGTTGCTGGTAACGCCGGTAGCCTTGTTGATCATCCCGCCGTCGATCTGGATTTCATCCGGCGGGTTTACGTAGGTGACGCGCCCGCCCATCAAGCCATATCTCTCGGCTTGCTCCAGCCGCGCACGGAGGGCTGCGAGCGCTTCCGCAGGCGCGACGCAGTCCGGATTGAGAACCCAAAAATGCCCAATGGCCGGGTTGCGTGCCAGATAGGCAAGTCCCGCGTTTACGCCGCCGGCAAAGCCCGTATTTGCGGTCATGTGCAACAGAGCAACGTGGGTTCCGGTCTGGTCCGTGCCCGGCGACAACTCGGGGCCGCCCTCGGTCAAGTTCAGCGGCTTGGGGATGGGATCGATGGGAAAGGCCAAGTCCTCCGGAGCGGCGTAGGGGACCTTCCCGGAAGCCCAACTGCGCAGTCGCTCGACCGTGTCGTCAGAGGAATCATTATCGACAATCGCGACATGAAGGGTGACGTTTGATGCGCGTGCAGCGGCCAGAAGGCTCTCGACGCAGTCGACCGCTTCGTGGCCGGAATTGAACGTCACCACAACGACGCCAAGTTGGTTGTTCGGCATTGCGCTCTCTCATCGCCAATTAGGTTGGCGGCAGTTTTGGGCCAGTCTGTTCAGGGCCTGTCTGCCAAGCCTATTGGCGTTTTGACTAACCTTAAGTTGTCTGCGGCGCAATCCGGCGTGATAGCGCGCTCCCGGTATCTGCCCGCGGTGCGGAGCCAAGCCCAAAAGCCCCCAAATCGGGCCTTGTGCCCTGGTTAGCCGGAAATCGTATCGGTGTTACCCTGGCCAAATTAGGGTTAACCCACCACAACGACAAGGCACTCGAGAAGATGTCGCGGCAATCAGCCGTTGCAGTTGATTGACAGCAATCGCTCCCTGACATAGAAGGAGGCAAAGAAAGAAAATAACTAGCATGTCATAAGTTAGTAATCAAAAAGAGAGCGGTGGCTGAAATGATTGGCGCAATCAAGTCCGTTTATAATTACTCAGAAGGCAAGGGACTGGCCTTTCATTTTCGGCAGAGGCGCGCAAAGCTAATCAAAGAACTGATCAGCCGCTTGGCTGCCTCACATAACAAGCCGTTACGTATTCTTGATGTTGGCGGAACGGAGATGTTCTGGCGGGCGGTAGGGTATGAATACCTGGAAGATACCGGCGTTCACATCACCCTGTTGAATTTGACCCAGGCCCCGGTGGAACGGACGGATCTCTTCGAATCAATGGCGGGCGATGCCTGCGAATTGCCATTTGAAAACAATTCTTTCGATCTCTGTTTCTCCAATTCCGTGATCGAGCATGTGGGTGACTTCCGGCGAATGATGATGTTTGCGGAGGAGGTCCGGCGGGTGGCCCCGAGTTATTATTGTCAAACGCCGAATTTCTGGTTTCCGATAGAGCCGCATTTCTTTTTCCCGGGGTACCAGTTCCTGCCGGAGCCTGTCCGTGTCTGGCTCAACAGAAGATTCACTTTGGGCCACCACAAAAAGGTCCCGGATGTGAAGGACGCTTACCTGTCGGTCCAGTCGGCCCGGCTTCTCGACCGTACGGCGTTTTCAGCCTTGTTCGACGATGCGCGTATCGAGAGGGAGAGCTTCTTGCTGTTGAGCAAGTCCCTGATCGCGATTCGGGAGGTGTCTTGATTTGCCAGGAACGGGTTTCTTTTTGCGTTACCGTGAAATCACGGTCGTTACGATGCATCGTCCCGCATGCCAGCAGAGCGCATGGCGATGACATCGGCACGCTTGGCGGTGATCATCCCGCATTATAACGACCCCGCCCGCCTGAAAAGCTGCTTGGCATCGCTGGCGCCGCAGGTGACGGACAGAGCCGATGTCGAGGTGGTGGTGGCCGACAACGCATCGCCCATCGACCTTGGTACGATGCAGGCGGCCTATCCCTGGGCACGGTTCGTGACCGAACGGGACAAGGGAGCGGCGGCGGCCCGGAATTGCGGGGTGGGAAAAACGACCGCTCCCTATGTGGCCTTCCTTGATAGTGATTGCGTTCCGGCCCCGGATTGGCTGGAAACTGCCCTGGAGCTTTGCGGAACGGCGGACCTCGTCGGCGGACGGGTCGACACTTTCGATGAGACGCCGCCACCGCGCTCCGGTGCGGAGGCATTTGAGACGATCTTCGCTTTTCATCAAAAAAGCTACATTGAGGAGAAAGGCTTTTCCGTGACGGCGAATCTCCTCACGTCGCGTGCGGTCTTCGACGATGTCGGTCCGCTTGTCGTCGGGTTGTCGGAAGATATTGAGTGGTGCCATCGGGCTACGGGCAAGGGCTACCGGCTGGTCTACGCTGACGCCCTGCAGGTTGGGCATCCGACCCGGCAAGATTGGCCGGCCTTGGTCAAGAAATGGCGGCGCACCACCGAGGAAGGCTTCCACTTGAATGGCACCGGAGCGGCGGGGCGCGCGAAATGGGCCGTCCGGGCGCTGGTGGTTTTGGTGTCGGGGCCGCTTCACCTGCCGAGAGTGGCGTTTAGCGACCGCCTTTCCTCAACCGGCGAACGCTGGCGTGCCGCCGCCACCTTGCTTCGCCTTCGGGCCACCCGTTGCGCCTGGATGCTTCGGCAGGCCGCAACTGGAGCGTGACTTCGTCGCCTTGCCTGCTCGCGAAAACCGAAGCAATGTATGGTAGTAGAGAGTAAAGCATAGACAGGAGCGGTTGCTCATGCAGGTGGTCATCTTCGGTCTGGGGTATGTCGGCTTTACC
>CAYYSC010000310.1:0-4524 GCA_964474065.1 uncultured Rhodospirillales bacterium
CTTCGGCGACACCGAAGGCGGCGCTGTCGCCGCTGGTAGGCAGGAACCATCCGAATTCGAGCGGGCGCATGGGAATCCCTCCGGAAGAGACGAGTTTCGGACACTGGCCGTCAGTATGGCTTGCCTTGCTGCCTGGAACCAGGGTGCCGGAGACACAAGAAGGACAAGTTCACTGCCGCAGTCTTTAGCCGAAGGTAACGAAATAGGTTCAGCATACCGGCGCAGGCAAGTGCACTGTGTCGGGCTGGTCAAGCCCCTGTCGGACCGCAGGACGAAATTAGCGAAGCCATGGCGTTAACCTTGGCTTCGTCCAGAGAGGGGTTTACCTACGGACCGACAAGGCAATATCCCTGCCGAGCAGGTCATCCCCAACCTGAGCCAAACCGCGTAGAAATCGTTGCCGATATCACGGTAATATGGGATTGCGTCCTGGGACGCGCCTTGGTTTGCGGTCATCAGCGCCTCCGCTCTACGCGGCGACTTCCCGGCTGAATTTCGGCATCAGACGCAGCAATTCCTGGGTGTATTCGTGCCGCGGATGCTCGAACAGCGTCTCGCTGTCCGCGACCTCGCAAAGTTCACCGTAACGCATGACTGCAATGCGGTCGCACATCTGCCGGATCACCGCCAGGTCGTGGCTGATGAACAGCATGGTCAGGCCCAGGTCATCCTGCAGATCCTTCAGGAGGTTCAGGAGCGAGGCCTGGATCGAGACGTCGAGCGCCGAAGTCGGCTCGTCGCAGATCAGGAAACGCGGGCGCATGACAAGAGCCCGGGCGATGCAGATGCGCTGACGCTGGCCACCCGAGAACTGGTGCGGGTATTTTGCGCCCGCGTCCGCCCCGAGGCCGACACGCTCGAGCACGGCCGCCGCGAGTTCACGCGCCTCCCGCCCGTTCGCCATGCCGTGATGCACCACGGGCTCCCCGATGATGTCCCGCACCCGCATCCGCGGGTTCAACGAGGAAAACGGGTCCTGGAAGATGATCTGCATGTCGACATTGTCGTTGCGCAGGCTCGGATCCCGCGCGAGCCGCGTAATTTCGTTGCCCTTGTAGTAGATGCGGCCTTCGAGCGGTGACTCGAGGCCAACAATCATCTTCGCCATCGTAGATTTGCCGCTGCCGCTCTCGCCGACCAGGCCGAAGGTTTCGCCCTGTTTGATCTCAAAGGAGACGTTCTTCACGGCACGGAAATAGCTATTGAAGCGCTTCAGGAGACCCTTGGTCTTGACGAAGTCGATGGAGACATTCTCCACCCGCACCAGCGGTTCCTCACGATGAGCCGCCCGTTCCAGCCCCTCGAACCAAGCGAGACGCTTGCTCATGGTTTCGGTGGTGCTCAGGTTCTCCGCGTCCGCGCTTGCGTGCACCAGTTCGAAGCGTTCCAGCTTTACGTCCGTGCGCGGCACGGCGGCGATCAGGCTCTGGGTGTAGCGATGCTTCGGCCGGTTGATGATCTCCGCCGTCTTGTCGATCTCGATCATGCGACCGTGCAGCATCACGGCAACGCGATCCGTGACCTCGTTAATCACCGCCATGTCGTGCGTAATCAGGATGACACCGAGTTGCCGCTCCCGGCAAAGGTTCTGGATCAACGCCAAGATTTCCGACTGGATGGAAACGTCCAGAGCCGTTGTCGGCTCGTCCGCCAGCAAGAGTTCCGGCTCGCCCGCCAGCGCGATGGCGATGACCACACGCTGGCGCATGCCGCCCGAAAACTGATGCGGGTACTGGCCCAGCCGGTGCTCAGGCTCAGGAATGCCTACCTGACGCAAGAGGTCCGCCGCACGTTTGCGCAACGCCTCGCCCGTGAGCCCGAGGTGGAGGTTGATCGTCTCCATCAACTGCGACCCAACCGTCAGCACCGGGTTCAGCGCGGTCAACGGGTCCTGGAAGATCACGCCAATGCGCTTGCCGCGCACCTGCTGCATCTCCTCTTCCCCAAGCTGCATCAGATCGGTGCCGCCCAAGTTAAGAGCGCCGCTTTCGATATAGCCCGGATAATCGATCAGACGTGTGATGGCGGTGGAGATCGTCGACTTGCCTGCTCCGGACTCGCCAACGATGCCGAGGATCTCGCCCGGATCGACCGAAAACCCGACATCCCGCACCGCCGTGAACTTGCCCGTTCGCGTCGGGTAGACGACGGTGAGGTTCTGGACGTCCAGCAGTGACATCGGCGCGGGTTCCTCGGCGAACAAAACAGCGTGAAATTTCCGTCTGCAACCTAAAGGCTTTAACTGCCGCTGTCAGTGATTGAATGGAAGGCTTCCAGCGCACGCTCCCGCGCCGGCTTGTGCTGTACGATCGGTTTGGTCCCCGCTGCGCCGGGTTTGTAGCTGTTTGCCCGCGGCTGCCAGCGCTCGCGATAAGCCCCGGTCTTGTCGAACTTGCTGCCTTGGGTGATCGGGTTGAAGATGCGGAAATAGGGAGCGGCATCCGCACCGCAGCCCGCCACCCATTGCCAGTTGGCGATGTTCTGGGAAGGATCCGCATCGACCAGCGTGTCCCAGAACCACGCCTCGCCATGCTTCCAGGAAATCAACTGGTGCTTCGTCAGAAAGGAGGCCACGCCCATCCGGACGCGATTGTGCATCCAGCCAATATGCCAGAGTTGCCGCATTCCCGCATCGATCCACGGATAGCCGGTCCTCCCCTCCTGCCAAGCCTTCAACCCTTCCCTATCGTCGCGCCAGGGAAAGTCCTCGAACTTTTCCTGGTAGGGGCGCTCCGGCAGCGCCGGGAAGTGGTAGAGCAGGTTGGCGCAGAAATCGCGCCAGACCAACTCCCGCAAGAAGGAATCGGCGCCTTTGTCGATGCCCGGCTTTGCTTCTTGCGCGTGGCGGGTGGCGTGCCAGACCTGCCGCGGTGACAGTTCGCCAAAGGCGAGGTAGGGCGAGAGGGCGGACGTGCCGTCGAGGTCCGGTCGGTCGCGACCTTCGTCATAGTCGGCGACCCCCTCCTCCAGAAAGGTCCGCAGCCGCGCGAATCCCGCGTCCTCGCTCCCGTCGCCGGCAGGCCATGTCTCTCTCAGACCGCCGGCCCAGTCCGGATTTGTCGGCAGCAACCCCCAGTCCTCCAGCACGTCCGTTTGCAGATCGAACGCCGGCCGGTCCTGCCCGTCCGGCCCGCCAAGCGGCGCCGACGGTTCGCCACGCTTGAGGCATGCCTTATAGAATGGCGTAAAGACCTTGTACCAACTGCCCTCCGACGTCTGCACCTCCCACGGCTCTCGCAGGTAGGCCGCCGGAAAGCTCTGGGCATGGAGCCGCCGTTCCTTCAAAGTCTTCTTCAGGTCTTGATCGATGGCAACGCCCCAGGGCGTGTACCGCCGGTTCCAAAAAACGCCCTGCGCTTCCAGCGCCTGCACGAGGTTGGCTACATGATCGTTCTGGCGGCCACGCCGCAGAATCAACGGCACTCCAACGGAATCGAGAGCCTGTTTCAACCGCTGCAAGGCGTGGTGCAACCACCAGCGCGCTGCGCCGCCAAGAGGCCGCCCCTCCGCTTCGTCGTCGAGGACATAAACAGCCACGGCAGGCCCGGCCTCCATGGCAGCATGCAACGCCGGGTTGTCTTTAACGCGCAGATCGCGGCGAACCAAAACGAGTGTCGGCGCGGCCATCAGCCCTCCAGTCCTGACATCGAATCGTCACATTAGTTGATTACGTCCTATCGCAAAGGTAGATCTCTTTTTTCTGCTGAAACTGGCCGCACCTTTGGCGAGCAGGGCTTGTCCATGCTGATGACCCAGACTTTCCGCTATCGCACGATCTGGATATCGGACGTGCATCTCGGCACGAAAGGTTGCCAGGCAGAACTGCTGCTCGATTTCCTGAAACATACGGAAAGCGAGACCCTCTATCTGGTTGGCGACATCATCGACGGCTGGCGCCTGAAAAACTCCTGGTACTGGCCTCAAGCCCACAACGATGTTGCGCAGAAATTGCTGCGCAAGGCCCGCAAGGGCACCAAGGTCATTTACGTTCCCGGAAACCACGATGAGTTCGCGAGACCGTTTGTCGATCATCATTTCGGCGGCATCGAAGTGCGGAAAGACACGTTTCACGACACCGCGGATGGCCGCCGGCTTCTCATCATCCATGGAGACGAGTTGGATGCAGTAGTGAAGTCGGTCAAGTGGCTGGCTTACGTCGGCGACTGGGCCTACCGCGTCGCTCTGTTTGTGAATGTGTACTATAATGTTGCTCGCAAGAAAATGGGCTACGGGTACTGGTCGCTTTCCGCCTATCTGAAGTACAAGGTAAAGAACGCCGTTGCCCATATCGGGAAGTTCGAAGAATCGGTCGCCGCGCTGGCGCAGGAGCGCGGCGCCGACGGGGTCGTTTGCGGCCACATCCATCATCCGGAGATGCGGGAAGTCGGCGGTATCCTCTATGTCAACGACGGGGACTGGGTGGAGAGCTGCACCGCGCTGGTCGAGCACCACGATGGGCGGCTGGAGTTGCTGCGTTGGATGGCGCCGCTTGCCGACCGTCGGGCCCGGGGCCTCGAGATCGAG
>CAYYSC010000311.1:0-4519 GCA_964474065.1 uncultured Rhodospirillales bacterium
GGCCCTGTCCAATTCTGGCAATACGGCTGAGCTTTCGGATGTCCTGGCGCATGCGGCCCGCATCCGTATTCCCATTGTGGCGATTACAGCGCGCGCACCCAGCAGCCTCTCAGAGGCGGCGACGGTTACGCTGCTTCTCCCGGATGCGCCGGAAGCGTGTTCCTTGCAACTCGCCCCAACGACATCCACGACCATGGCGATGGCTATGGGCGACGCGCTGGCCGTCGCCCTGCTGGAACGTCGGGGCTTCACGCCCGAGGATTTCCGATCGTTACATCCCGGTGGGATACTGGGCCGGCAACTCCTGCGGGTGGGTGATATCATGCACCGGCGTTTGCCGCTGGTCGCCCAGGGCACATTGATGGCTGATGCGTTGGTGACGATGACCTCGCATAGCTTTGGCTGCGTCGGTGTGACGGACAAAGACGGCGTGCTCCTCGGAATTGTCACCGACGGCGACCTGCGGCGGAAAATGTCCGCGGATCTTTTGAGCCAGACTGCGGAATCGATCATGACGCCAAGCCCCAAGACCATCCGGCCTGGGGCCTTGGCGGCGGAGGCTCTGGCTATCATGAACGAGAGCACCATCACCAGTCTCTTCGTTGCCGATTCCGGAGGGGAGCGTGAGCCTGCGATCGGCATCGTCCACGTGCATGACTGTCTGCGGGCAGGTCTTACATGACGGACACCCCGGGGAACCGGGACCGCCTTTCGCGGTTTGTCGGGCAGGGTAGGCACAGCACACGGGGACGCGGCTATTCGAATTTGGTTCGTTCTCTGCGCCTGATGCTTCCCCTATTGGCCGCCTCGCTTCTCTTGCTCGCGCTGATATGGCCGCAGATTGACTGGCGAGGTTCCTACACGGAGGAATCGCTTCCGCAGTCGTTCAGCGACGTCGAATTGCGGGACATCCGGATGGTTCGGGCGCGTCTCGTCGGTACGGATGAGCAGGGGCGCCCGTTTACCGTCACGGCGGATGAAGTTCGGCAGGCTGACGGCCTCATGAAGCATGCGACATTTGTGCGGCCAAGGGCGCGGCTTCGTTTGGCTGAAGGGCGGGTCATCAAACTTAGTGCGGACGCAGGGGCGTATGACCGGGAGGCGGAAGAGATCGAGTTCCGGGGAAACGTGGTTGTGACCCATGGTCTCGGATACCACTTCCGTACGGAGAAGGCGATTGTGGATATCGAGGAGGGGCGCGCGTTCGGTGAAGCGCCTGTCCATGGTTATGGTCCAGAAGGGACCTTGCAGGGCAGCGGGTTCGAGATCCTCGACAAAGGCCAGACCGTCAAGATTTTGGGGCGCTCGCGTTTGCTCATCACGGAAATGCCTGAACAGTTCTGATAATGCTTCTGCCGCTACTCTTGGCCGTTCTCCTGTTGGGCCTTCAGCCCTCCTCGGCGCAAGTTGCTCCGCTGGGGTCCCTCGGCTCGCCGGGCGAACCGCTCGAGATCGTTTCCGAGGAGGGTTTTGAGCTGTTTCAAGAACGGCAGCTCGTGATTGCCAAAGGTAATGTCGTCGTGCGGCAAGGCGAGACAGAGTTGCGTGCCGACCTGCTGAGCGCCTCGTACCGCGATGAAGACGGTAGCCGTGCGATTCATCGGCTGGACGCGGTCGGAAACGTGCGCATCGCTACTGAAAAAGAGAAAATGTACGGGGAGCATGCGACGTACGACTTGGAGCGGGAACTGTTCCTGCTGACGGGCGGGAATCTTCGGATCGAGGGGCAGGACCAAACGATTTCCGCGTCAAAGAGCCTGGAGTACTGGGGGAATGAAGACCGGGCCGTCGCACGCGGCGATGCGACCGCGATTCAGCATGCCGACGACATGACATTGCGGGCAGAAGTCATCGAAGCGCAGCTTGGACCGCGGAAAGGCACGGAATCGCCGGCCAGCAAGTCAAGTCCCGATAAGCTGGCGCTGAACGAACTGCGGGCATGGGGGGGCGTCACAATCACCACCCCCAATGAGATTGTGCAGGGAGAGCGAGGCGTATACAATGCTAGCAAGAATCTTGCCACGTTGGAGGGTGGAGTTCGCATCACCCGTGGGAAAAATCAGTTGAATGGAGAGCGGGCCATCGTTGATCTGGAAATGGGTGTAAGCAAGCTGGTGAGTGCGCCCGGCCAGCAGGTTCAGTCTATCTTTTATCCAGGGTCTGAAGCCTCCGCGCCATCAGGGCGTCCGGAGGAACGGTCTCAGGACCATACGGTTGTTCCGCGCCCACGCCCAGTAGACGCGCCGTGATCATGCCGAAAAGCCAGTTGCATATCGTTCCCCGGGCAGAAGGCTTGGTCGCTGAAAATTTGGGCAAGCGGTACAAGCGCCATCCGGTTCTGCACGACGTCTCACTCAATGTGAGCCGTGGAGAGGCGGTCGGTCTGCTTGGGCCCAATGGGGCGGGCAAGACGACCTGTTTTTACATTATCACCGGTCTCATCCGTGCCGACCACGGCACGATTTCCCTGGATGGTGAGGATATTACCCATCTCCCGATGTATCGGCGCGCACGTCGGGGCGTTGGCTATTTGCCACAGGAGCCATCGATTTTTCGGGGGATGTCCGTGGAAGCCAACATCCGGGCAGTGCTGGAAGTGGTAGAACCTCGCGCGCACGTCCGGGAGTCGATGCTGGATGACTTGTTGGCAGAGTTTTCCATCACGCGGTTGCGCCACGCTCCGGCCCTCGCGCTTTCGGGCGGTGAACGGCGGCGGGTGGAAATTGCACGGGCGTTGGCGGCCCAGCCAAGCTTTATTCTGTTGGATGAACCCCTTGCAGGTATTGACCCGATTGCTGTCGGCGAAATCCGCACGCTGGTGGCACACCTGAAGACCCGCGGCATTGGCGTGCTAATCACGGATCATAACGTCCGCGAGACGCTTGATCTCGTAGACCGCGCCTACATCCTGCACGATGGGCGTGTTCTGATGGAAGGCAAGCCAGATGAGATCGTCGCGCACGACCGTGTCCGGCAAGTGTATTTGGGAGACAGCTTCGCCCGGTAGATTTGCTGCTTCTTAGGCTTCCGCGGCCATGGTAGTGGCATCGCAACCGTGACAGGCTCGAACGAATGGCCCTCAGTCAGCGCCTTCAGCTTCGACAGGCTCAAAGCCTTGTCATGACACCGCAGTTGCAGCAGGCGATCAAGCTGCTGCAGATGTCTAATATCGAATTGTCGGCTTACGTCGAGCAGCAATTGGCCGAAAATCCATTGCTCGACATCGGGCCCAGCGAGGACAACCCTTCAGTACCTCCCTCCGAGCCGACGGTGGAAACCCTCCCTGACACAGGGGACGCCGCCGACGTTGTCCAGCACGAAGGCTCGTTCGGCGAACAACTGGAAGCTGCGGACACTGACTACGGTAACGTTTGGGACGACAGCCCTTTGGGCGCCCATCTCGGCGGAGAACAGGGGGGCGAGGGCTCTAGCTTGGTATGGCACGGCCATGGCGGCTCGTTCGCCGAAGAGAGCGGTCAAGCTTGGGAAGCCTTTACCGAGCAACCGGTCAGCCTGCGGGAACACCTGGAAATCCAAATCAACCTGGAGTTCGCCGACCCGATTCTCCGGCGCGTCGCATTGGTCCTGGCCGACTATCTGAACGAGGCTGGCTATTTCTCCGGGGATTTCGGCGAACTCGCGTATCTGCTTGGCGTGGATCAGGAAACGATGGAGCATGTTCACCGCCGTTTCCTGATGCTTGACCCGACCGGGATCGGTGCCCGGACAGTAAGCGAATGCCTTGGCGCACAATTGCGGGAGGCGGGGCATCTGGATGACACAATGCAGATCCTGCTGGACCGGCTGGATCTGATCGCGCGCGGCGAGTTTCAACAGATGGCCAAGCTGTGCGGGGTAGGGCTTCATGAGTTGCAGGCCATGCTGGAACGTCTGAAGCGCTGCGCCCCGCGGCCGGCTGCCGCCTTCGACCATGAGCCGGCGGTGACCGTGATACCAGATGCCGTTGTCCGTCGGAGCCGGGACGGAGGCTGGCACGTGGAGTTGAACCCGGAAGCGTTGCCGCGCGTTTTGGTCAACCGCAGTTATTACGCAAACATTCGGCGCCGGGTGCATGACAAGCGAGAGATCGAGTTCGTTACCGAGCAATGGCAGACGGCCAACTGGCTCATCAAAGCCCTCGACCAGCGAGCCAATACGATCCTGAAGGTCACCACCTGCATGGTGCAAGCGCAGGATCGGTTTTTCGAGGAAGGCGTGAGCGGGCTTCGCCCCATGACCCTGCGCGACGTGGCGGAAGAGATCGACATGCACGAAAGCACGGTGAGCCGGGTGACGAGCGGAAAATATATCGCGACGCCGCGTGGGACGCTCGAACTGAAATTCTTCTTTTCCAACGCGATCGCCGCGGCAAACGGTGCAGAAGCGCATTCAGCCGAAGCCGTGCGCTACCGCTTGCGGCAGGTCATCGGGAGCGAGACTGCCGCGAACGTCCTGTCCGACGAAAACCTGGTGGAGTTGCTAGGCAAAGAAGGGATTACCGTCGCCCGCCGGACGGTCG
>CAYYSC010000312.1:0-4497 GCA_964474065.1 uncultured Rhodospirillales bacterium
CTCCCCACATAACAAGCGGTCAGCGTGATGACGGCTTCCTCGGCAAGTGCCGCACCGATCCGGCAAATCAATGCCCGATGCACTTCAAGCGTGTCTGCGCTTAGCGACAGACCACCGAGAAACAACGTCCCTTCACTCCCGTGAGCGACGAGATGCAACGCTCCCCAGCAACCGGGATTGCGCTCAAGCGCGCCCGCAACGGTTTCAAGCGGATTGGCATCCGGCGACAGCCGAAGAAACTGCGCATGCTCATCGAGCCCGGCAGCAAGCACGTCAGGCGCCGGAATCCCGCTATCGAGGACCACCAGTGCAGGGCGGGTCATTTGCACCAACTCTTTGTCTCGGACTGCACGCATCGCTTCTTTCCTCCGCTCATCCCATTGCTGGCGCAGCGCGGCCTTGAAGAGGCTGAACATTACTCCTGAGAGAGCGCCGCCCGCCGCTGCCCGGGTCCGGCCGGTTCGAGTGTGAAATCAAGGCTGGACACACCAATCTTTGTTAGCAGCGGAACAATGAAGGATTAATACATTCGCTGCCTATAGACGCAATGCCGCAACTCGATGCAGCCAAAAGGCGCACCTCCAATTGGGAAGGCTGTCTCCGCCAGCACCCCGCCAGCGGGAGGACATTCTGCGCTGCCCTCGCCCAAACTGGTGGACCCACTTAAGGTATTCCTTCGCCGAAAACAAAACGGGCGGTCCGATAAGACCGCCCGCCGGTGACGATATATCGAGAGGGCTGGCCCTTCACTGAGCCAGCTCTTCGGGCCGTTATGCGTTGCCGACGGCCGCTTTCCCCGCGGTCTCGCCGGCGATCTTGCCGAAAACGGCCCCCGCCATCAGACCAGTGCCGCCAGGGTAATTGAACCAAAACAAGCCGCCCGCCATCTCGCCCGCGGCGTAGAGGCCCGGAATCGGCAACTCTTCCGTATCCATCACCTGCCCTTCGGTGTTGATGCGCACACCGCCGAAGGTGAAGGTGATACCGCAGGTGGTCTGGTAGGCCTCGAACGGCGCCTCGTCGATGGTGTTGGCCCAGTTCGTCTTGTCGATCGCCAGACCTTCCGTGCACCGTCCGTCCTTGATGTTCGGGTTGTACGGAATATCGGTCCGGACGGCGGCGTTGTAGGCTGAAATCTCTTTCAGGAATTGCTCGGTGTTAACGCCTTCCATCTTTTCTGCGAGCTCTTGCAGTGTGTTGGCCCGCACCTTTGTGACTTGGCGGATGCGATATTCGTCCCGCAGGTTTGGAATGATCTTGTTATCGAATACCTGCCAAGCCATCTGATTTGGCTGTTCCAGGATCACGCGGCCATACTTGGCATAAGTGTAGTTGCGGAAGTCGGCGCCCTCGTCGACGAATCGCTTACCATCCGCATTGATCATGACGCCCCAGGGATAGGAGTGCTTCTGGAAATTGTCGCCGACGTCCAGGTCCCCGAACTCCGGCGCGTTGTAGTCCCAGCCGACCGCATGACAACCGCTCCAGTTGCCGTAAGGCCGGCCGCCAGCCTCCAGCGCCATCTGGATGCCATCGCCCGTATTGAACCGTGTGCCACGGACCTTCGCCAAGTCCCAGCCCGGCCCAAGATACCGAGTGCGCATCTCAGGATTAGCCTGAAAACCGCCTGCCGCCAGGATCACTGCCCTAGCGCGGACCTCGACCGTTTTACGCTGATCCCGCAGGCGCACGTAGGCGCCATGAACGCCCTCGTCATCGTGGATCAGCCCGGTGGCGCGCGCACCGTACATGACGTTGATTTCGTTCTTGCCGCACGCTTCCGTCAGCGCCTCGACCAGACCGGGACCGCCGCCCCAGGCAGACACGACCAGCCCGCCCCAGAACTTGAACTTGCCGTCGATCTTGAACGCCTGCTTGCCGTAAATCGGCAGGAAACGCACGCCCTTGCCGCGCATCCACTTCATGGTCTCCAGCGACTTGGTGACCAGGAGTTCACACATGTCCGGGTCGGTTTTGTACTCGGTCAGCCGGCCCATGTCGTCGTAGAATTCGTCTTCGGTGTAAGTGCCGAAGTCGCTCATCGCAACTTCGTCGTCCGAAAGGTCGGGGCACAGTTCCCGGATATCGTCGACGCCATGAAACACGGTGCGGATGTTGCCGGCCGTAAAGCGGGAATTGCCGCCCGATTCGTCCTCCGGCGCCCTTTCCAGAACGATCACACTAGCGCCCTGTTCCCGTGCGGATAACGCCGCGCACATCGCGGCATTGCCGCCGCCTACCACTAAGACATCAGTGCTGATTTCCGCCATCTTTTCTAAGCTTCCCGATAAGGAGGATTTTATCCCAACAAACTCTGACCGTCGTATCCCGAGGCAGGGAAAGGCCGCAATGCAAAACCAAGCTTACCTTCCCTAGGAACGATGGCCGAATGCCGGCGAGTTTCCTAGCCTTTGCGCGCCACCATCAACTTCTTCGTTTCGGCAATCGCTTTGGCCGGGTTCAAACCTTTCGGGCAAGCCTGGGTGCAGTTCATAATGGTGTGACAGCGGTAGAGCCGGAACGGATCCTCAAGATTGTCCAGTCTTTCGCCCGTTGCCTCATCGCGGCTGTCGGCAATCCAGCGGTAGGCCTGCAGCAGGACTGCCGGACCGAGATAGCGATCCGGGTTCCACCAATAGCTTGGGCAGGACGTCTGACAGCAGAAACACAGAATGCATTCCCAAAGACCGTCCAGCTTCTCCCGCTCTTCGACAGTTTGCAGCCTTTCGCGCGACGGAGCCGCTGTCTCAGTCTTCAGCCAGGGCTCCACCGACGCCAGCTGGGCGTAGACGTGCTTCAGATCGGGAACCAAGTCCTTCACGACCGGCATATGAGGCAGGGGGTAAACTGCCACGTCCCCTTTCACCTCGTCGATGGCCTTGGTACAGGCCAGCGTGTTCACGCCGTCGATGTTCATGGCGCAGGACCCGCAAATTCCTTCCCGGCACGACCGGCGGAAGGTCAAGGTCGAGTCCATCTCGTTCTTGATCTTGATCAGCGCATCCAAGACCATCGGCCCGCACTCATCCAGATCGATGACATACTCATCGATCCGCGGGTTCTCTTTATCGTCCGGCGACCAGCGATAGACCTTTATGGTCCTGGCCTTCGCCGGCGTTGTCGACGGGGTATGCTTATTGCCGGCTTTGATCTTGGAATTCTTCGGCAGGGTAAATTCAGCCATAGGTCTGGTCTCGCGCCATGCGGTCTGTTCGGTGGTGGCTCAGGTGGCTTAGTACACGCGCACCTGAGGAGCGATATATTCCACCTCATCCGGGTTCAGTGTGTAGTTGTGAACCGGGCGGTAGGTGATGCTTACGCGCCGGTCCTCGGAATACCAAGCCAGAGTGTGCTTCATCCACTCGTCGTCCTTTCGGTCCGGAATGTCGTCCCGGGCATGGGCGCCGCGCGACTCTTTCCGGGCTTCCGCCGAGTACATCGTCGTCATGGCGCAGGCCATCAGGTTGTCCAGCTCAAGCGTCTCCACCAGATCGGAGTTCCAGATCATGGACCGGTCATTGACGCGCACATCGTCAATCGCGCCCGCCGCCTGGTCCATCTTCCGGCAGCCCTCTTCCATGGATTCCTGTGTGCGGAACACGGCAGCGTGCGACTGCATGGAGCGCTGCATGGAGTCCCGAATGTCTGCGGTCGGCGTGCTGCCGGTGGCATTGCGCAGCTTGTCCAGGCGGCCAAGCGACATGTCGGAGGCATCCTTCGGCAGTTCCTTCTGGCTCGCGCCAGGTTTCAGGGTTTCCGCGCAATGAATCCCCGCAGCCCGGCCAAAGACCACAAGATCTAGCAGCGAGTTGCAGCCGAGCCGGTTGGCACCGTGCACGGAGACACAGGCGCACTCGCCCACCGCCATGAGGCCCGGAACCGTCGCGTCTGGATTGTCCGAGGTCGGGCGCAGCACCTCGCCGTCAAAGTTCGTCGGGATGCCGCCCATGTTGTAATGCACAGTCGGCAAAACCGGGATCGGCTCCTTCGTGGCATCGACGCCAGCGAAAATGCGAGCGGTTTCCGTGATGCCAGGCAGGCGCTGATGCAGCACTTCCTCACCCAGATGCTCGAGGTGCAGCAGGATGTGGTCCGAGTTCGAACCCACGCCGCGACCCTCCATAATCTCCACCGTCATGGAGCGGCTGACGACGTCGCGGCTCGCCAGGTCTTTCGCCGTCGGCGCGTAACGCTCCATGAAGCGCTCGCCCTCGGCGTTGGTGAGGTATCCGCCTTCGCCGCGCGCGCCTTCCGTGATCAGGCAGCCGGCCCCAAAAATGCCGGTCGGATGGAACTGAACGAACTCCATGTCCTGGTTCGGCAAACCCGCCCGGGCAACCATGCCGTTGCCGTCGCCGGTGCAGGTATGGGCCGAGGTACAGGAGAAATACGACCGGCCATAACCGCCAGTCGCCAGAATGGTCTGCTGGGCGCGGAACCGGTGGATGGTGCCATCGTCCAGGTTCCAGGCAACCACGCCCCGACAATCGCCTTCCG
>CAYYSC010000313.1:0-4486 GCA_964474065.1 uncultured Rhodospirillales bacterium
ATTCGCCGCCGAGCCGCGGCCCTGACAGAGGATTTCCTGGCTTCGGGCGAAGCGCACCACATCGTAGACCGTCAGGAAGTAGGGCGCGTAGCCGAGTTCCGCGATCAGGGCGAGTTCCCGGTGCAGCGTGTCCCGGATCGCCTCGGGCACGCCCTCAGGATAGCGTCGGGCTGCGCCCTCCCAGGTCAGGCGGGCGAGGGTCTGCTGCGGCGTCTCGCCGGCCACCAGGATCTCGGCCGGATACTCGTAGCGGAGTTCTTCCAGCGAGAAGGTGCAGCGCTCCACGATTTCCAGCGCATTGGCGATGGCCTGGGGCTGATCGCGGAACAGCCGGTGCATTTCCGCCGGAGCCTTCAGGTGCCGCTCCGCATGGGCGGCGAGCCGGTAGCCTGCCCGGTCGATGGTGGTCCGCTCCCGGACGCAGGCGAGCACGTCCGCAAGCGGCTTGCGGTTCGGTGCGTGCATCGTAGCGGCGTTGGTGGCAAGCAAGGGTACCCGGTGCCGGGCCGCTAATGCTGCCTCCCCGGCGATGGTATCCCGGCCAGAGAAACGGGGGTGGGTTGCGAGGTAGAGGTTCCGGCCGAAACGGCGTCGGAGGTCGGCCAGTATTTCATCCGGGTCCTGCTCGGGTGGGATCGACTCCGGCAGCAGGGCGAGCAGCAGGCCTTCGCCGAACTCCTCCAGGTCTGCCAGGGTGAGCCAGCAGGCGCCCTTGGGAGCTCGCCGGCGGCCGCGGCTGATCAAGCGGGAGAGGCGGGCATAGGCGGGGCGGTCCGCCGGATAGGCGAGCAGGCTGAGCCCATCCGGCAGCCGCGGGCGCCGTTCCCGGTCGAGGGGCTTCCTCTCGTACGGCGCCAGATCCCGCGCCAGGTCAAGCTGGGTACCCACCAGGAAGCGGATGCCTGCCTGCTTCGCCGCCAAGTGCGCGCGGACCACGCCGGCAAGGCTGTTGCGATCTGTGAGCGCAAAAGCCGAGTAGCCGAGCGCTGCGACGGCGAGCGCATGTTCCTCCGGGTGAGAGGCGCCCTGCAGGAAGGTGAAATTGCTCAGGATCTGCAGTTCGGCGTAGGCGCTCATCTGATCATGCTAAAACGTTACTGGTCTGGCTTGGATGCATCCTTCCGGCGATGTCCGCAGTCCGGTGTTCACCGGTCCGCGTAAATCGCCTCGGCACTGTCCTCGTAAAGCGGTCCGAGCGACATGGCTGCAATGCGCTCCGCGACGGCGCGGCTGCCACTGTCCGCCATGGGTTCGGAAGCGTTGTCCAGAATACGGCGCAGTTCCGCTTCCAATGAGCGGTTGTTCAGTTGGGCCTGCACTTCGAGGCGGTCGACGATGGCATCGTCCAGATCGGGAATGATAACCGTGGCCATGATGTAACTCCCTTCGTGGAATGGTTGGGGGGGAATGTCGCAATGACGGTCTTCCTGCAGAGTGCCTAAGCCAGCACGCCCTGGACGAACCAAGCGGGCAATTCCACCGTGCCCGATCCGTTTTCGTTCGTTTTGGTTTCTGTTTCGTTAGCGCGATCGTAGAGACCTTGCCGGAACAGCCAGAAACGCTGTCCCGCCTCGTCTTCCACCGCGTAATAGTCCCGCGTACAGGTATCGAGCGTTTCAACCTGATCTTCCGGCGCCAGATCGCGCCACCATTCGGGCGCAATCCGTTCCGGCCCTGCACCGCGACGCACCCGGTGCAGCACGCGCCGCCAGCGGAAGGCCGCCGGCGGATGATCGGGCAGCAAAGCGGTCGCTTCGACCGGTTCCGGAGCCAGCAAGAGTCGCAGGGGACGCATGGGCTTTTCGGTTGGGGAGGGAGACGGGTCCGTATCCGGCGAAGGCTGGCGCAAGGCTGGCAGCAGTGCCAGAGCCCGTTCCGGAATATGGCTTGCGACCGGTGTGGACCAGCGCACCTTTCTTTCACCCAGACGTTGGCTCAGACGGTCGATCAATGTTGCGGTGTCTTCCGCTATGGCCGCCTGATCGCGCCAGAAACCAGGGGCAGGGGCTGCCAGCGGCTCGGTCCGAGCAACCGAGAGGATCATAGTCTCAATGCCAAAGCCCAGGTCGCAGGCGCCGAGATTAGCTTCCAAAAGGCGTAGCAACCGTACCGGACAGCGGACTGGCGCACTGGTCCGGGCCTCGATCCTCTCGGTATGGCCGTTGGTGCTATGGCAGGTAACGAGCAGGCAGCGCACGCCCCGCCCGGCTTCCGCCAACTGTTCGCAAAGCCGTTCGAGCAGGTGTTCCGCCGCTGCCGCTAGATCCTCCATCCGGCGCAACGGTTCCATCCAATCCAGGCGCAGGCGGTAGGGGGCGGGGGGATGCCGGGGAGCAATGGCTTCTGTCACATGACCAAGCGCCTGGCCGAGACGGTGGGGCACCTGCGCACCGAACCGTTTGGCAAGCGGCGCGCGTGGCATTTTCAGCAGGTCCCCGACGCACCGCAGGCCAACCTGCGCCAGTTGCGCCGCGGTTTCCGCAGGCAAGCGGAGCGCAACGGTAGGCAGCGCTGTGAGTAGATGAGGTAAATCGACTAAATCTTTGGCAATTCTTGTCTTTTTGCCATAACGCGCCAATGCCCAAGCGGCACCCGGCGTGGGCGCGAGCGCGGCTGCCGCACTGTAGCCGAAGCCATGCATGCGCTGCACTATCTCCGCCAGCATGGCCGCTTCTCCGCCGAACAGGTGATCGCAACCCGTCGTGTCGAGCATCAGGCCATCCGTCCCGTCCGGCGCTACCAGCGGGCTGTAGCGGCCGCACCAGTCCGATAGCTTGGCCAAGTCGTGGCTTTCCCGCAGCGGGCTGGCCTGGCGTGTCGCCAATCCGGGATAAAGCGCGCGGGCATCGGCCAGTGCCATTCCCCGCTGGATGCCGAGAGCGGCGGCGGGCTGGTTCGCCGCTATGATGCATGGCACCCCGCCTTCCTCGGCCAGGATGGCAAGGGGTCCGGAGGCCAGCCCCAGACGGTCTGTCGCGAAATGGGGCAGCCAGAGAGCGAGAAAGCGGCGGCTCATGTTCGGTCCTCCTTCCGGGGTAATTGTTCAAATTTTGTTCTTTTTGGCAATCCAAAAAGTACGGAAAAGGAACAGAGGCTTCAACGGAATTTCATTCGCGCCCGCCGGTGCGCGGCCTTACCTAAAGTGCTGGGAAAAGGAGGGTCACGATGCCGCGCAAACCACACCACGAGAAAACCATCAACCTTGCGCTACAGGGCGGGGGCGCCCACGGCGCTTTTACCTGGGGCGTGCTGGACCGCCTGTTCGAGGATGACCGCCTCTGGGTGACGGGGGTCAGCGGCACCAGCGCGGGCGCCATGAATGCGGTGGTAATGGCGCAGGGCATGGCGGAGAACAGTGCAGCCGGCGCACGGCAGGCTCTCTACCGTTTCTGGGAGGCCGTCTCCGCCGCTGGACAGCGCAGTCCGCTGCAACGCAATCCGATCAACATCCTGTTCGGCGACTGGACGCTCGACAATTCGCCGGCCTATATGATGTTCGATATGATGAACCGGTTCGCTTCCCCTTATGACCTGAACCCGCTCAACATCAATCCGCTGCGGGAACTAGTCGGGGAGCTCGTGGACTTCAGCAAAGTGCGGCAGTGTTTCGAGACGGATCTGTTCATCTCCGCCACGAATGTCGAAACCGGCCGGGTACGAGTATTTCATCGGGAAGAAATGACGCTCGACGTCGTCATGGCATCCGCCTGTCTGCCGCAAATGTTCCAAGCGGTGGAGATCGATGGCGAGCCTTACTGGGACGGCGGTTATATGGGTAATCCCGTTCTGTTCCCCTTTTATGAATTGCCGGGAGCGCATGACACCGTCGTTGTCCAGATCAACCCTGTCTTCCGACCTGGCGTCCCGAAAACCGCGCGCGAAATCCAGAACCGGGTTAATGAAATCACTTTCAACAGCTCTTTGATGAAAGAGTTGCGAACCATTGATTTCGTCACCCGCATGGTGGAAGAAGGACGCCTGCAACGCTGCCACATGCAGCCCATGCACGTTCACATGATCGAGGCGCGCAAAAAGATGCGGCCGCTGGGCGTTTCGTCGAAGTTGAATACCGAATGGCGCTTCCTGACCCATCTGCGCGATATCGGCCGCGATGCGGCGGATAAATGGCTCGCCAAGCACTACAATGACATAGGCAAGCGAACGACGATGGACGTGCGGGGACTGTTCGGCGGACTGACCGTCGAGGAGTTGGAGGACCGCAACGAGCATCTTGAGGCAGGGGGTCAAACCAACCAAGCTGGGCCAGAGTGAAGGCTTCGTGGTTCAAGAGGCCGGGCGATAGAAAGGGTTTTAAATGCAAGTCCGCGTCGTGGTGGTGACGCCATTTCAGCAGAACTGCAGCGTGCTTTGGTGCGAGGAAACGAAGAAAGGTGCCGTGGTAGATCCGGGCTGCGATCTGGATCAGATCGAGGCGGCGATCGCCGAGACCGGCGCTGAGGTCGAGCGAGTCCTGCTGACGCACGGC
>CAYYSC010000314.1:0-4473 GCA_964474065.1 uncultured Rhodospirillales bacterium
GCGGTCCCCGGCCTGGCTCGCCGGTGATCGACATCAGGCCGGACATGCCCTGCGCGATCTGGTCGAAGCCCGGCCGGTCGCGGTAGGGGCCGGTTTCGCCGAAGCCGCTGATCGAGCCGAGAATGATGCCCGGATTGACCTTGGCCAGGCTGTCATAATCGATGCCAAGCCGGTATTTCACGTCGGCGCGATAGTTTTCCACGACGACGTCCGCTTCCTTCACCAGCTTCATGAAGATTTCGAGGCCTTCCGGCGCTTTCAGGTTTAAGGTCAAGGAGCGCTTGTTGCGGTGCAGGTTCTGAAAGTCGAACCCGTCACGCGCCCCCCCGAGGCCCTCCTTGCCGTCCGGCGGCGCCTCAATCTTGATGACATCGGCGCCCCAGTCCGCAAGCTGGCGCACGCAGGTGGGGCCTGCGCGAACGCGGGTCAGGTCCAGGACTTTGAAACGGGAAAGCGGCATGCCGGTGGTGGCGGTCGCAGTCATCAGGCGTTTGATCCTTTGGTTCGAAAAGAGGCATTCCGCAAAAGTGATAGCGCAGAGAAGCGCGTCACGCCAAGCCGATGCTCTCCGACAGGGTGCTGCCTATCAGCCCCTGCCACTCGTCCGCCGTGGTGGCGAAGACGCACTGCCCATGCCCGGCGGCGAGATAAGCGGTGCCGAAGGGGCTCAGGCTGCCATCAATGGCGTCAGGCGGAAATACCGGGTGACCGACCGGAAAGACACCGCCGATGGCGAAACCGGCGGCTTCCCGCACTCGGTTGGCCGAGGCCTTTTTGACTTTGCCGGAAAGACCGAAGGCGGAGGGAATGACCGCCTCGTTGCAGCGCCGCCCGTCCGCGGCCAGCGCGATCGCTGGCTGGCTGCCCCTTCCCGGGCGCTCCGGGCAATCTCCGCAAGGACGACGACTTCGGCGGTCGAGCCTGCACTTTTCGGCCCAGACCGTACGCGCTGAACCGACGGGTTATTCAGCATCGCGGCTTTTGTCATTGCTGTGTCAGCGCCGCAACCCCTGGCAGGTCGCGGCCTTCGAGCCACTCAAGGAAGGCGCCGCCAGCGGTGGAAACATAGGAGAATTCTTCTGCCACCCCCGCCTTGACGAGGGCTGCAACCGTGTCGCCGCCGCCGGCAACCGTCACCATACGGCCGGCGCGGGTCGCTGCGGCAGCAGCCTGGGCTACAGCGTTGGTGCCGTTGTCGAACGGCTCGATCTCGAATGCCCCCATCGGGCCGTTCCAGACCAGTGTCTTAACTCCCGCGAGGCGCTCCTTCAGGGCATCGATCGTCGCGGGCCCAATATCCAGAATCATCGCATCGACCGGACAGGCATCGGCCGGGACCACTTCAGAGGGCGCCCCTGCCTTGAACTCGCGCGCAACGATGGCGTCGCTCGGCAGGAAAATGGAGCAGCCCTGGCCTTCCGCCGTCGCCATGATGGCGCGCGCCGTATCGGCCAGATCTTTCTCGCAAAGGCTGGCGCCAACTTCCTTGCCCTGGGCATAGAGGAAAGTGTTGGCCATGCCGCCTCCGATGATCAGGGTATCGACCCTGGAGATCAGGTTCTGGAGCACGTCCAGCTTGGTGGAGACCTTGGCTCCACCGACCAGCGCGGCGACCGGGCGGGCTGGATTGCCGAGCGCGGCGTTGAGCGCCTCCAGTTCCGCCTGCATCAGCCGGCCAGCAGCGGCGGGCAGTAGGTGGGCCAATCCCTCGGTGGAGGCATGGGCCCGATGTGCGGCAGAGAAGGCATCGTTCACGTATAGATCGCCAAGGGAGGCCAGCTCTTTGACAAATGCCGGGTCGTTCTTTTCCTCGCCGGAATGAAAGCGCAGGTTTTCGAGGAGGGCCACGCCACCGCCGGGGAGCGCATTCACGGTACCGGCAGCCGTTTCGCCAATGCAGTCGTCCGCGAAGGCAACATTCGTCGCCAGCACCTCGCCGAGCGCCTCCGCAACCGGCCTGAGGCTCATTTCAGGATTGCGTGTTCCTTTTGGCCGGCCGAAGTGGGCGAGCACAACAACCTTCGCGCCTTTTTCCGACAGCTCTTTCACCGTGGGGGCGGAGCGCGCGATCCGGGTCATGTCTGTGACCGCGCCATTCGCCATGGGAACGTTTAAATCAAGGCGGACCAGCACCCGCTTGCCCGCGACATCCACATCGTCGAGTGTCTTGAAATCGGCCATTTCGTCCATCCCGTCATCGGCGTATTGCAGAGCCTCTTGCCGCGGCAAGAATGCGGCTGCAATCGCGCCTGGTGCCGCGGGGCACCGGACGGGGCGTTCGAGCGGAAAGTATCATAAAGAAAAGGGCCCCGTATCAACGCGGGACCCTGCATATCAGCCGTCAGGCGGTCTGAGTGCCGCCTTCCGGGCCGCGGCCGCGCCGCTCATTCATGAACTGGTCGAATTCGGCCTTGTCTTTGGCGCGACGCAGGCGCTTTAGGAATTCCTCGAACTCGCTCTGCTCTTCCTCCAGCCGGCGCAAGGTTTCCTCGCGATAGTCGTCAAAAGCGGTGTTTCCCGTGGCGCGCCAACCGTTGCTTGCACGGTGATTCCGGCGGCGATTCCAACAACCCATGCGTCCACTCCATAGCGTGTATCCGAGAATGGCAAGGCCCAACGGCCAGAAAACGATAAAGCCGAGCACGAAGGCAGCGATCCACGCTCCTTTGCCCCACTCATCCAGAAACTCCTCTGCGCGTTTCAGCCACCCAGAGATGCGGTCCATCACTATCATCTCCCTTTAGATGTGAATGTTATTCACATTCACATAAATGGGTGAGGCTATGCCGGCGTCAAGAAGCCGGTTTCGTTTTTCGGCGGATCTTTCTTATTCGTCGGCCGGGATGATACCGAGGCCGCGGAGATAGACCATCAGGCCGGATTCCAGCAATTCGTCGGCAGAGATGGGCGTCCTCCGCGAGACCGGTCCGGCGAACAAGTCGGCGATCCCGTGGCTGAACGCCCAGATATGGTAGCTCATCATGTGAACAGGGGGGCGTCTTGCGGATGGCAAGCGCTGTGCCAGCGCTGTCGATGCCTCGAGCAGCACGCCGAACGCACGGTCGCCGGCTGCCCTCAGCGCCGGTTCGTCCGGCAATCCGTACTGGAACATCGCCGCAAAAAGGGGGCGCTCCTCCCGCGCAAAATCGAGATAGGCTTGGCCTACCATTTCGAACGCCGCGAGCGGATTGGGGCGGCCCTTGTTCCAAGCAGCTTCAAGGCGGTCGGCAAAAAGCTCGAACCCATACCGCGCCACCTCGGCGAGCAGCGCATCCCGGTCTCGAAAATGCCGATAGGGAGCTGCGGGGGACACTCCGGCCGCACGCGCCGCATCAGCAAAGGTGAAGCCTTGCAAGCCTTTATCCGCAATCAGGCCGATGGCGGCAAAGACCAGCGCTTCGCGGAGATTGCCATGGTGATAGCCGCGCTTGCCGCCGTCGTCATCACTATGCATGGCTCTTCGCTTACTTCCACGCCATTGGCCGGGCAAGGAGGATAATCGGCGCCGGCAGAGACCGCCAGCCGGTCAATGATTATGCAGCAGCGCGCCCACGCCAAGGATGGCGGGGTCCGTCCCCGTGATCAGCTTGATAGGCACTTGTTCGAGATAGGAGCGGAAACGGCCTTTATTGAGGAAGGCTTCCCGAAACGCCGCTATGTCGAACGCGTCCCCCCAAGCTGTAAGGATGCCGCCGGCGAAGTAAAGCCCGCCGCGGGCGCCTGTCATCAGCACCGCATCCCCGGAAAACCGACCCAGCATGCGGGTCAAAAGCGTGATCGCGTGCGCCGCATCTGGGTCGGTGTTCCGGCGGTCAAATACCTGTTCCGATGTCAATCGGGGTGCCGTTTCATTGAGGGCTGCATAGAGACGGCTCAGGCCAGTACCGCCCAGCACCGTCTCCGCGGCCAGGTAGTCTTGCTCCCCCGCGATTCGCGCCAACAATGTGGCTTCTTCGAGATCGAGGCTTGCCCAACTGACATGGCCGCCTTCGGCTGCAAGAACGGCGCTGTCCGCCGCCAGGACAGCAGTACCCACCCCTGTTCCGAGACCAATCGCTAAACGGGGGCCTTTGGCCTCTGTCGGGCCGGCAAGATGGCAGAGATCTTCTGCAGGAAGATGGGGCAAGGCGAGAGCGACCGCTTCCATGTCATTCAGCAGCACCACGCGGTCGAGGCCGAAGTGCCGTTGAAGGGAGCGGGTATCGATGTGCCAGTCGGCATTGGTGAGCTTGCAGACACCGTCATCCACGGGCCCGGCAGCCGCAAGGCCTACTCTCCTCGGTTCCTGTTTACTATCGGCGATGACGGCGGAAATCGCCTCCTCGGGGGAGGGAAAATCCGCGGTGGCGTATTGGATGACGGGGCCGGGGATGCCGTCATTCCCGATCCACGCGAACCGTGCATTTGTGCCACCAATATCGGCGGCGAGCAGACCGCCCGGGGCGGAATCACGTACAGACATGGTGCTCAATG
>CAYYSC010000315.1:0-4455 GCA_964474065.1 uncultured Rhodospirillales bacterium
CACCACACTGTGGCCGTGCCGGACGGGTGCCGCGAGTCGTCGGATCGCGATCGTGCGGGATTCTTGTCCTCCACGCACCTCCGATGGCGCATGACCGGCTCCGCCGACGAGTCCGTTCGAAGCGATAGACTCGCCGAACTCGACCCGGAAGGCACTGTCATTGTCCAGACGCGGGTCGAGCCGTTTCAACGCTGCAATCACGGCATTGGCCTGGAACAGCGCCAATGGGCTGCCCCGGGTGCCGACTCGTAGCGGCAGGCGGTTGACGAACATGAATCTTACCTACATGCAAAGCGGCCATGACGAACCGGGCGCTGCTCTCGACGCGGGCGGTCCCCAATGTTGAGGATCTCACCATTTCACAACTGGTCCTTGGTATCGAGACGAGTTGCGACGAGACCGCGGTCGCTTGCGTCTCCAGCGAGGGGGACATTCGCGGTCAGGCGATCTACAGTCAACTCTCAGCACACGCACCCTATGGCGGCATCGTCCCCGAAATCGCCGCGCGGGCGCATCTGGAGCGATTGCAGCCGTTGATCGATGAAACGCTGCGGCAAGCGCAGGTAGCGCCAGAGCGGCTGGATGCTGTGGCCGCGACCGCAGGGCCTGGCCTGATCGGCGGCGTAATCGTCGGCGCCACCATGGCCAAGGCTTTGGCTTATGCCTGGGAAAAGCCGTTCATCGCCATCAATCATCTGGAAGCGCATGCGCTGTCGGCCCGGCTATCGGACCGAGTGCCGTTTCCCTTCTTGTTGCTGCTGGTTTCCGGCGGCCATTGCCAACTCCTGGCGGTGGCGGACGTTGGAGACTATCGTCTTTACGGCCAGACCATCGACGATGCGCTGGGCGAAGCGTTCGACAAGACGGCTCGCCTGCTGGGCCTGGGCTATCCCGGCGGGCCGGCCGTGGAAGCGCTGGCGGCCAAGGGCAACGCGGACCGTTATGCACTGCCGCGGCCGCTGCTCGGCAAGCCCGGGTGCGATTTCTCTTTTGCTGGACTAAAGACGGCGGTCCGCCAAGTCGTTCAGGCTTTACCGCCCGGTACGGCGGACGATCAGGCGGCGTCGGATCTCTGCGCCAGCTTTCAGCGAGTATGCGGCGACGTGCTGGCGGACCGATGCCGCTCTGCCGCCCAGCGGTTCCGCGCAGAGTTCGGGCGTTGCGACCGAATTGTGGTGGCGGGCGGCGTTGCGGCGAACCGCTACCTGCGGGCACGCTTGAACGCCTTGGCGGACGCAGAGGGAGCATCGCTGGTGGTGCCGCCGCCGGCACTTTGTACGGATAATGCGGCCATGGTGGCCTGGGCCGGCCTGGAGCGGCTTCGCCTCGGCCAGCGGGATTCCCTCGAATTTGCGCCGCGCCCGCGCTGGCCGCTTGAGTCGTTGACCGCCTTTCCGGAGCCAAGCGGCGGCTAGAGAGTTTGGATAATCCCGATGACCTCACGGCTCCGCTGTACCCGATCCTGCCAAACCCGGTCGAACTCCGCGATCAGAGCTTTGATCTCCTCCCCGGAGGTCTTGGCCCTGGCGGTAGCGAGATCGGGGAACTCGTACAACGCAATGTGAACGCCGGGCGTAACGTCGCTCCAGCCGCGGCGGGCGGATAGCACCTGAAATGCCTTTTTGGCGTCTGGCAGGTGCTCGGTCTCGTACCACTTGTCGAAAGCGTCGCGGTCTGCTTCGTGCACCTCGGCGCGAACGATCAGGTAAGCCGTCATTCTTTCTGTCCATGAGCAGTGGTCGAATGGAGATCATTCAATCATCGATGAGCCGCCCCTCCAAGCGCGGGTTTGTTAGAGCACTGCTAGTTCCATGGCCGCTCACCACTCCAGTTGCTTTCAATCCTCACCCCTTCGGCGGTCAGGCGGACCACCTGCACCTCGCCGTAAATCGGCAAATCAACGCAACCAGGTGCCGGCCACCGGCTGAAGCCGACAACAGCGTTTCGGCATTCGTAGGCCGCAGCGGGGTCCTCGACGAGGGCGATGCGGCCAGTCGGGGTATCGTAAAGGCAGGCCTGCGCGTCGCAGGACAGACGGACGCTCTCGGCGCCTTCCGCCCGATAAGCCGGCCAGGCCACGGCCTTGCCACCGGTCTCCCGCATCCAGATGTCGGGAACGAAGCCGCGCCGACCATTTAACCAGTAAGTGCCCTCCTGAGTGCTGACGGCGGCGTGTTTGCTTCCCAGGATGAGATCCGGCGGTTTGCCGGTTAGGGGGGCTGCGAGCCCGATCACGGCGACCGCGGCCCCGGCCCAGCGCCACGGTTGCTGCCAGATCGCCCACCAGAGACCGCCGGCGGCGATGAACGCTATCCCCCACTTCGGAGTAACGCCAATTTTGGCGACCGCGCCCTCCCACCCGGTCAAACCGTGCGCGACTGCGAGAATCAAGTCGGCACCGGCGGCAGCAGCCGCCCATGCTGGCTGTTCCAGCCCGGCAGGGAGGAGAACCACGCCGATCAACAGGGCCGGCATCACCCAGAAGGCGAACACCGGCACCGCGACCAGGTTGGCGGCCAGCCCTACGAGCGCGATCTGGTGAAAGTGAAATGCGGCAAAGGGCATGGTCGCCACCGTCGCGATCAGGGTTGTCGCAGAAACGCCAGCCAGATACCTGGCAAGCCATGGCCATCGCGTTTCTCGCGGACCGTGGCGGTTCTTGCGGCGGCGCCATGTTTCGAATACCGACACCAGCCCGATGACAGCGGCAAATGACAACTGAAAACTGGGCGACAGGATGGCTTCCGGTGTGGCTGCCAGCACAATCACCGCGGCCCAGGCGATGGGGCGCATCGACAACTCGATCCGGTCCAGCAGCAGGGCGATCAGCACGAGCCCCAGCATGATCATGGCCCGCTGCGTCGGGATGCTGCCGCCCGAAAAGGCAAGGTAGGCGAAGCCGCTTGCAAGTCCGGCTGCCGCCGCCCACTTCTTGATCGGAAACCGCAGTGCGACCGGCGGAATGAGAGCCAATCCCGCGCGAAGCGAGACGAGGATTAGGCCCACCGCCAGCCCCACATGCAGTCCGGAAATGGCGAGCAGATGGCCCAGCCCCGCATCACGCATCGCGTCGACGTCGTCGCGGGGAATATCCCCGCGCCAACCGGTCGTCACCCCCACGAGCAGACCGCCGGCGCTGCTTGGCGCGACCTCCAGCAGCCGGTCGCGGAACCATCTTCGGGCGTCTTCGAGGGATGTCGGCTCGCGGCAGGTGCCGATGCGGCGCGTGGACTTGCCGATCCAGCCTTCGCCGCCGACGCTGTCAAAGAAGGCAAGGCGTTTCGGGTCGTAGCTGCCGGGATAGATTGCCTCGCTCACCGGAAAAAGGCGAGCGGATACGAGGATCTGTTCTCCCGGCCGCAAGTCTTCCGGCGCGGACCGCCAGCGGAGGGTGGCCGAGAAGCCGCCCGGGACCGGAGCATCGGCAGACCAAGCGCTCGCCACGATCTGGGTATAGGTAGCCCGTGGCGTGATGGACCGAATGCAGGCTTCCGCCTCGAACCGCGGGGTTGCGCGGGTCAATTCCGGTGCTTCCACCGCCGCCACCCGCCACTGGCCGGCACCGAAGCCGAGCGCAAAAAGAAGGACCGGCCAAGCGAAAAGGCGGACTCCGGATTGGCCGGAAAGCACCAGAGCAAGCAACGCCGGCCCGGCAATCGTGGCAGCCAAGAGGGCCGGCGGCTCCGCCGGCAGCAGAAAATACAACGCCACGCCGCTGCCAAAGGCGACAGCCAGCCAGAGCGGACGGCGGCTGGCTTCCTGGGCCCATATGGCGGCGAGGCGCTCGGCAGCGGTCAATGCGGTGTCCTGCGGCCGCTATTGACGGCAGTCGCGCTCATGCGGTTATTCCCGATCCCAGAGGCCGGTCATGCCGGCAGATAAATACAACCATAAGCTGATTTGGTCTTCAACACATGACTGTCGTGACACGGTTTGCCCCATCCCCGACCGGCTTTCTGCACATCGGGGGTGCGCGGACGGCGCTCTTCAACTGGCTCTTCTCCCGCCACCACGGCGGAAAGTTTTTGCTTCGGATCGAGGACACTGACCGCAAGCGGTCGACCGACGAGGCCGTTCAGGCAATTTTTGACGGTCTGAGGTGGCTCGGTCTGGATTGGGACGGGGAGCCCGTCTACCAGTTCTCCCGGCAGAACCGGCATGCCGAGGTGGCTTACCAAATGCTGGAAGCCGGACACGCCTACCGCTGCTACTGCTCACAGGAAGAGCTGGCGGCGATGCGCGAGCGCGCGCGGGCAGAGAAGCGCCCGATGCGTTATGATGGAACTTGGCGGGACCGCGACCCGTCTGAAGCACCGCCCGGGATCGAACCGGTGATACGGCTGCGCGCCCCGCAGGAGGGGGAGACAACGATCGTCGACCGGGTGCAGGGTTCGATCACGGTGCAGAACGCCGAACTCGATGACATGGTTCTCATGCGCGCCGACGGTACGCCAA
>CAYYSC010000316.1:0-4454 GCA_964474065.1 uncultured Rhodospirillales bacterium
AGTACTCACAAAGCTCCCGTCGGGCGTTGTAGAGGCGTTGACCGATGCGGGAACGGCGCACATCAGGATCGACGGCGACCTCCATGCCATAAAGATAATCGCCGTTAGGGTCGTGGCGGGAGGCGAAGCCGTTGCCCGTGATCTCCGCCCAAGTATGCGGCTTCAGGGCTATTTCGCCATCGATAATGAAGGTCGCGGCGTGGCCGACAATCTGGTCGCCCAGTTCCACGACAAACTGCCCTTCCGGAAAGTTATTGATTTGACCGCGGACTGATTCGGCAGTCGTCGCCATTTCCCCCTTGTAGATCTTTCGGCTGAGCGCGACGATCCCAGGGACGTCCTCCATGCGGGCATTTCGGACGAACAGGCGCGGCTTATCTGCCTTCTTCTCGGACTTGTTCGAATTCGTACTATTGGAGTTAGTTGGCACAGAGGCCTCATGCCTTAGGGATTGATGCCGCTAACATCGCGCATTCGTGTCGGCCGCGAAAGTTCAGAAAACATAAGAGACAGCCCAGCCGCCCAATACAAGGGCTACGAACAGCCCTAAAAAACCAAGGGCAATTTCGCTCTGGTAGCGTTTGATGAAATTTTCCGCTCGCGCTCCGATCACAAATACCAACGCGGCGAGACCAATATAGCGCAAGGAGCGAGACAAGAACACGGCGGCCACAAAATCTATCATCGGCATCCGCAACACACCGGCCGCCACCGTGCCGAGTTGGAAGGGAACCGGCGTTACACCGATCAAAAACAACCCCCAGAACCCACGCTCATTCACGTCCTGCCGCACGTTTGCGAACTCAGACGAGACCTCGCCGAACCGAAGTACGGGCTCCACAACGGATTCGAACAAGGACAAGGCTACCCAATAGGTGGCCAAGGCTCCAAGCAACGATCCCAGTCCTAACAAAAATGCCAGAAAAAATGCTTCCGCCCGCCGCACCGCCATCACCGGGATGATCAAGGGTTCAATAGCAATGAGGAGAACCGTGTTCTCGAGAAAGGAAAGCAGAACCAGCCAGCCAGGCATCCAACGGGATGCCATCAGACGGCGGATTGTCCCGCGGACCCCGTCGCCGTCGTCCCGGCCATTCGCTGAACCTTCAGGCAACCTTCCCAGTGATCTCTGCAAGCTTATCGGGCGTGTCTATGTCTAGGAGGACGGCGGCATCGGCCATTTCCACTTCCGCGATGCGGTCGGCATGCTCCGCCAACAGCGGTTTTGCGCCCTGATCGCCCGTGAGCTTAAGCATGGCAGGGAGAAATTCTGCGCTAAGCAACGCTGGATTGCCGCGCTGTCCCTGGAAAGTGGGAACGACAATCGCCCGTCCCTCCAGGGGATTAAACGCCGCTATCAGGCGATTCAGGTGCCGGGCCGTCACTTCCGGCATGTCTCCCAGGCAGACCATGACGCCGTCCACATCCCGCGGCAGCGATCTCAATCCGGCCTTGAGCGAGGTGCTCAATCCTTCTGCATAATCGGGATTGTGCACCACCAGGACATCCCGGCCCTTTAGCAGCGGGCTGATCGTGTCCGTCTCATGACCGGTGACGACCACCGTCGTATAGGCTTCAGACGCCGCCACGGCATCCAGGGTGTGCGCGACCATTGGCTGCCCATCAATTTTCTGGAGCAGTTTATTGATGTTGCCCATCCGCCGGGATTGCCCGGCGGCAAGAACCACCGCGGCAATCCTTGGCGCCCGGGGCGCCTCTTCTGCGGTGCCGTCCGGTTGCGTGGCGCGAGGATGGCCGCGCGTCGGGATTTCTGCGAGCAATCCGCCTGCACCCATTCCCATGATTTCCTGTGAGCCGACCGGCAAATCGGCGCACAGCCGGGCCAGCACCCAGTCGAACCCATTCAACTTGGGCGAGCGCGCACACCCCGGCAGTCCCACAACAGGCAGGCCGTCGACTTCGCCCATGAGAATGAGATTACCGGGATCGACCGGCATCCCGAAATGAATCACCCGCCCGCCTGCATCGACGACCCCGCCGGGCAACGCATCGCGCCGATCCACAATGGCCGATGCGCCGGCGATCAGCACGATATCAGGATCATCCGCCAGTGCCTCCCTCAGCGACGCGGCAATGGCATCGATTGTGTGATCGCACCGGCGTTCGCTCGTGAGCGTGGCACCGAGCGGGATTAAGCGCTCCCGCGTGATGTCCACCGTTTTGTCGAGCACGCTGGGCTTGACGCTTGGCAGGGTGCTTTGAACGAGCGCGACCCGCTTCGGCTTGAACGGCGCAACGCTTACCAGCTTCTCGCGGGCGCTGCCTGCAATCTTTTCGATCCGGCTCAGCACCGCTTCGGAAGCCGCAAAAGGAATGATTTTGATGGTGGCGACCATCTGCCCTTCCTCCACGGAGGAATAAGGCTCCAGCGTGGCGACGGTAGCGCTCTCGTCCACCAGGTTGATCCGTTCGAGACGCAGCCGGTCCAGGGTCAGCACGCCCGCCGTTTCGGCAAAAAGGTTCACGCGGCCGGTAAACGGCGCGTTCGCCCGCACGCCGGAACCGAGCAAAGCGTTGGCAATGAGTTCTGCTGCCTCGTCCTCGCCCATTTCACCGGGCTCAAGCCGGGCGACCGTCACCTCGGTAACGCCCGCAGCCGCCAAAGTGGCGACGTCGGCCTCCGTCAGCAGCCGCCCCTTCTTCATCCGCACTTTGCCGGCGCGCACCGAATGGGCTAGCAGCGCTCCCGTTGCATCGGCTATCGGGACAGGGCCAAAAAACATCGGCTCTTCTTCCTCACGCGACCCCGGCCTTGGCCTTCACGGTTTCACCTTCGCCGAGATGAAGAACCTGGGTGATCTGGGCCATAATCGCGATAGCGATCTCCGCTGGCGCGCGACCGCCGAGGTGAAGTCCGATGGGCGCATGGATTCTGTCGATTTCTTCCGGTGCCAAGCCGGCTGTGGTCAGGCGCTGCACCCGGCTCGCGTGAGTTTTCCGGCTGCCGAGCGCGCCCACGTAAAACGCTTCGCTACGCAATGCGACCTGCAGCGCCGGGTCGTCCAGCTTAGGGTCATGCGTCAGCGTCACCACCGCGGTCCGGCGGTCCGGTTTCAACGCTTCCATCGCCTCGTCTGGCCAGTCTTCATTCAGCGTGACGCCGGGAAAGCGTTCCACCGTAGCGAACGCACCGCGTGGATCTACAACCGTGATTTCGTAACCCGCCAACTCCGCTATCCCCACCAATGGCTGGGTGATGTGCACGGCCCCAACAACAATCAGGCGGCGCGGTGGATTGTAAACGTGAATGAAGTACCGTTCGTTGCCGAAAGTGGTGGCATAACTGCGGTCGTGGCGCTGGGCTTCCCATGCCTCCGAGACCAGTTCAGTGTCCAGGTGGCCACCGCCCTCCGTGCCTTCGGGGCTCAAAAGCCAGTCCGTGCCATCGGAAAGGCGCACCACCCGGATCACCGGCACGTTTTCGGCCCGGAGGGAAACTGCTCTGTCGAACAGGGAGCTTTGCATCGGCTACCTCTCAACCCGCTCGATAAAAATTTCCAGCTTACCGCCACAGGCAAGGCCGACCTCCCAGGCCTGATCGTCGGAAATTCCGAAGTCCAGCATCCTCGGCTTGCCCTCCTCGATCACTTCGAGGCCTTCGGTCACGACGGCGCCCTCGACACAACCGCCCGAGACCGAACCCATGAAACTGCCCTCCTCATCCAGCACCAATTGGCTGCCCACGCCGCGCGGCGCGGAGCCCCACGTTGAAATCACGGTCGCAATCGCGACGCCTTTCCCGACCTCGCGCCATTCGCGCGCTTTGGCCAGAATTGCATCGGCCTCCGCATTCGACAAAGATTGCTCACTTACAGTTGATTCCGCCATTCCCGCATGCCTTTCTGCAAGAACAAGTCCGTTGCCGAAAGCGCCCCTGCCAAATCGCCCAGACTTTCCAAATTGTGCACCGGGCGGAAATCGTCCACATGAGGCAATATTGCCCGCGCTCCTGATGATTTGGGCTGAAAAGCATCATAACGCAAGAGCGGGTTAAGCCAGATCAGGCGTCGGCAGGACTTGTGCAGCCGTTCCATCTGTTCTTCGACGCCATCCGCTGCCTCCCGATCGAGTCCGTCGGTGATCAGCAGCACCACCGCGCCCTGGCCCAGCACCCGGCGGGACCAAAGACGATTAAACGCCTCCAGCGAGGCGCCGATCCGCGTACCGCCGGACCAGTCTGCCACTTGGTCTCCGATCTTGGCGAGCGCCCGGTCGACCTCCTTGTCGCGCAAATAGCGCGTGACGTTCGTCAGACGCGTTCCAAACACAAAGGTATGGACCCGGTCCCGGTCGTTAGTGAGTGCATGCAGGAAATGCAGCAGCATGCGGGCATACCGCTCCATCGAGCCGGAGATGTCGCACAGCACCACCAATGGCGGGGGGCGGGTCTTCCGCTTGCGGTACTGCAGCGGAATTGTGTCTCCGCCACCGCG
>CAYYSC010000317.1:0-4449 GCA_964474065.1 uncultured Rhodospirillales bacterium
CCTTCCGACCTTCAATTTGGTCTGGACCTGCGCTTCGCCGGAGAAGAAAGGTCGGGTTCGGCCGGTTCGGTCAGGCTCTTTCTTATGCTGGGTGCTCTTCATTGCGGAAGCAGGCATCTCAGATCCACTCCACCAAAATGGGTCTGACCATCCACGGCAGGCGTACCGGCGACACGGACCATGGCAGGCGTCCCAACAGGACGTCCGGCCCACGCCGTTCCACCGTCAGCCGCCAGGCTTCTGGCGTCTCGGACAACAAACCAAGGCGGGTAAGGAAAGTCTCCCGCAGGGCGGACGCAGAAGCTTTGCCGAGCGCTTCCCAGTGGCCGATCATAGCTGCTAACAGATTTTCCGCTTCTTCCCTGTCCCCGTCGTCGAGCAGCGAACGCCGCGCCACCGGCTCCGCCAAGGGCCAGCCGCACAACAGTTTTGCCATGATCATGTCTGGCTCACGGCGCTCGTCCTCTCCTGCGGCGAGGCAGGAGGCGAGATGCACGGCCTTCATCTGCGCGGCCCCATCCACAAAAGCGCGGTCGTTGATCAGTGCCCGGTTCCCGAACAGGACAGGCAGGAACGGGCCGGCGAGGACCAGCCCTGCGTCAACCACCGGTTGACCGATAGGAGCGGTAGTCGCCTCTTCGTCCTGCGGTAGATATTGTGGTGAGCTTCGGGGCTTCTCTTCCAGGCCGTCTTTCTTTCGGTACGGCGGCAACGGAGGTTCCGCGTGTGTTTCTGAGAAGGGCTTCGCTTCCCGCAGATTGTCGGGCTCCTCTGCGGCTGCCTTCGCTCCCGCCGCCACGCGAATGAACGCAACCGCGCTCTCAAGGGCATTCGCGTCCGTTTCAACGGCGGTGAACGTCTCAGCCGAGAACGCTGGGCCGATGTCGAGAGTCAGAATTCCTCGCAGCGCCTGGATCAGCGTTAATGCCGCGGTAGGCTCGACTTGCAAAGCGAGCCGTCGCGCCGGGCGGTCCCTTCTCAGAACGGGCGCTAATTCTTCTGCCAGCGCTCTCAAAATCGACTCATCCAAGGCCAGCAGTGTACTTTCCAGCTCGACAAGAGAGGCTACTGGGCTCCACCAGGGAAGCCGCCCCGTTTCCAGAAAGAGGGCAATGGCCCGCGCCAAGCCCCCCTCTTCGTCTATGGTTGGAATTCCAACCCTGGATCGACTTGTCGGCGCCGGTATTTTTTCCGCAAGGGCGGCACGCACCTGTTCGCGCAGACGTTCGGGGGTCAGCTTGGAACCGGCCACGGTCCCAAGATCAACTTCGAGTCGCTCAATCCGAACTGCCTCTCCCGCCCGGTCGAGGGCGGCGAATGCATCGTCGAGCGCTTGCGGAATCCAGGTTTCCGCACCCTCGGCCAATCCCTGCCGCATACGCAGCAATAGATCCTCGTCCGCGCCGTCGATTTCGAAGCGCAGTCGGCCGACCCGATGAGAGGCCGGCGGAGATTTGTCCGCGTCGGCCACCGCCGGCCGCTCCTATCCGCGCCCAGGCCGGAGCGGATTGTTAATGATCGGCTCAAACACCACGCCGCCTGGACCCCGTCTCGGAATGCGGGGTTGGTTGGGCTGCACAACCACATTATCCGGCGGTTCCGGTCGGGGGGGGCGCTCAGCCGGCGAGACTGGACGGTCGGTCGGACCAATCACGTTGCCATTGCCGTCACGCGGGCGATTGCCGTCACGTGGCGGATTGGCAGGTTGGCTTGGGGCAGGCGTGGCGTTACGCCCAATCGTCCCCGAGCGCCGCGGCACTGCCTCGAATCGGCTGGCCAAGCCAATCCCACTCAAAAGCCCCGCAATCGTGTCATTTACACTGACACCCCCGCCGTTCTGCGAAGTGCCCGGCGTTCCGTTCGGAATAACCGGATCGACGGCCATCCGGCCCGGCTGGTCGAGATCGAACAAGCCTTCCGGCAGATCATGCTCGAACGCGATGTCCGAACAATCGGAATCGCAGCATTGGCTGGAAAGGCAGAAATCCGCCAGCACGACGAAATCCGACAAAGGGTCCTCGCCCGTCGGGCCGGCTGCAGCGAGAACCTCTTGCGATGCGTTAGCAATGGCCGCCGTTAGACCACCTTGCATCATGCTCAGATCGAGGGCATTCGAGAGTTGATCCAGCCGCGGCGCAACCAGCCGCATCAACGTCAGGAATTCCTGCTTGGAGGCATAGGCAAGAACAAGGGTGCCGCCCTTAGGCACTCCCGCCCGATGCTCCAGACCCGGGTGACGGCGGCCATAGCCTTCAAGGGTCAGATCCTGGAACAGCGCAAGGATGCGGCGCTGGATTTCGCCCAGGAAACCGGCACTGCTGAACGTGGTTCTCTGCGCTGCCACCGCCGGTGCGTAATCCGTCAACGCAATATTGGTGTTCACCGTGAAGTCATTGGAAGCGGCTGCGGGATCGACCGGCGCAGTCTGCGCGTAAGCGTTCAGACGGTCAGAGAAAGCAACATAGGTTGTCTCAAAGCGTTGGGTATCGAATTCGGCTAACGACGAAACGCTGGCCTGGGCCATCAGATCTTCGGTCGCGTCCATCAAGGCAACAGCGTTGTACACGCGGTCGGTCGCGGCCGCGCGCTGGTCGTTAGCGATGTCCAACTGTGCAACCTCATTGCGGACTTTCTCAAAGAGAGTGGTGGTCCCGTCTTCCTGCTGCACCCTGAGATAGAGCGAGCTGACCGCCTGGTCGCCAGCATCGGCGGCCAACGTTTCCGCAGCCCTGCCCTTGCTGAAACGCGTCGCGCGGAATTCGGAGAGCAAGTCCTTTGAAACCGTGTTGATCTCCTGTCGCTCGCTGGCACTCAGGCGGGTTGCGGCAAAAGAAAATGCTTGTGGACGGCGAACGGCGTCGATGCGGGCCATGGAAACGAGCCTGGCGATATCCTCGTCCGCGAGCGAGCGGCTCAAAGTTTCTCCGGCGGCGGTTTCGGTGGCGGCTCCGCCCGCCGTTTCAATGCGCATCGCCATCATCTGCTGCGGCATGGAGGCATGGTCGACGGCCATCTGACGCCCCACGCCCCGCAGAACGTAAACAAGAAAGGCGAACAAGGCTGCCAGCAGCCCGAGCAAAATCACCTCGACATCGCCCATGCGGCAGAACAGCAGCCGCTGCATCGCCTGCATGGCCCGGCCCATGTTGGCCGAATCGAGTTGCTGGGTCCGGGCATTGTCCGCCAGCCCGAGCCCCATCCAGACGGGCTCGATAGCGAAATCCAGGCCAAGCACCCGCTTATGCACGATTAACTCCCGCATCACCGTTGCCAAGTCCTTGCCGACATGGCCCCCGACGCCGTAAAAGTCCTCCCCGTCAATCCGGTAGAGGTACGGGTGGTTGGCGTTCCGCTGGCTGAAAGGATGCGAATAGACGGTGGACAGCAGGTTCGCCCGTGTCTTTTCGGGCGACCAGACCCGGAACAGGTCGGACTGCATGGTGATGGCGTAGTATGGCGGGATACACCGCTCACCCATTGCCCACGCATCGTGACGGCTCGGCGTCACCCGGATCTCACTCGTGAGCAGGCCGCGAAGCTGGAACGCGTGGGCGAGCAATGTCAACCGGTGGAACAGTGCTCGAATATCATCGAGCACCGGAGGCCGGTCGGCGGGCGTCCAGGGCGCGCGACGCCGCGGCGGATTGGGCCGTGGTCCGAAGCCGGTTGAGGCGAGGAGCGGGTCATACGCCGCGAAATCTGCCGGGCTGGCTACTTCCGCCACGAACCCGCGCGCCTGTACGATCGGGTCCCCTAGCAGGACATGCTTCGGAAAACGGTCAGGATCGGGCAGGCATTCGGCATGATAGGCCCGCGCTTTGGCGACGAACTCGTTGTATGCCATCGACGCATCGAGCATGTAGTCGTAAAAGTACTGGGCGAGATACGGCTGTTCTGCGAGATTTCCCCACACATTGCCGAAATAATCGTTCGGGAATGGCCCATTCGGAAACTGGCTCGCCGGATACATGTCCTCCAGCAGGTAGCGGTAAGCGCTATAGGCGTCCCGAAATGCCTGTGGCAGGTCGGCTGAGAAACGCCCGGCGATCTGCAGCACCCGCGCCAACAGGGCCGGAAAAGTGCCGATACCGTTCCGCGCTAGGCCCAGATCCTCCACCCGCAAATAAGGCAAACCGAGACCCGGGTGCGAGGCAGGATCGGTCGGGCGTCCCGCCAGTTCGCTTTCCGCCGCCAGCATCCGATCGGCGTCGGACCGCTGCACGAGCAGGCGCCGCAGCGTGAACTGGAGTTCTGCGCCCTGGTCGTTGCAGTCATTGATGCTGCAGTTGCGGAGCGCCTCTTCCGTGCACTCCAGGAACAGCATCACAGTCTTGTCCGCCAGGAAAGCCGAGGTCAGCGTGCTGGGGGCAGGTTCGTTGGCGGGCACCTGCACGTCCGTCGTCAGCATTTCCCAGGCGGGAATTTGGGTAGTGCCGTCAAAAAACAGAT
>CAYYSC010000318.1:0-4444 GCA_964474065.1 uncultured Rhodospirillales bacterium
CGAGGGCCGACCGTATCTGGATGGCTTCCGGGCGATATTTGCCAAAAAGCAGTCGCTGCGGGTTCAAGCAATTCGCGGTGGGCGGGCCGATATCGAATTCCGTGGCTTCCCACCGAAAAGCCGGGATGACCTGGTTTCCGCGCTGGGTGACGATATCAAGGTTCAGGAGAGCACCTGGAACTGCAACGTCTCTGTATCGCTGAACCACAATCACGAGCCGTTCAAGGATCCACGCGTTCGCAAGGCGCTGACGCTGGCCATCGACCGCTGGGGCGGTTCCGACTATCTGTCCAAAATCGCCATCATGAAGACCGTTGGCGGCATCGTGTTCCCAGGCCATCCGTTGGCGGCCACGAAAGAGGAGCTGCAGCAGATCCCCGGCTATTGGCCGGACCTCGAAAAATCGCGTGAGGAAGCGCGCCGCCTTCTCAAAGAGGCCGGGTACGAAAACCTTTCGTTCGATCTGTGCAACCGCAACGTCGACCAGCCCTATAAGATCGCCGGAACTTGGCTCATCGGCGAATGGAAGAAGATCGGCGTTGACGCCTCGCAGCGGGCCTTGCCCACGGGCGAGTGGTTCCGTTCCTTCCGGGAAACCAAAAACTACGAAGCGTGCGTCACTGCCTCTTGCCAGTCCGTGGTGAACCCGCCGCTCGATGTAGGCAACAACATATCGGCCGATAGGTCGTCGCAGAACTATCGCGACTACATCGATCGGGAAGCGGACCGTCTCTATGACGACATGTTCTGGGAATCCGACCCGCAGAAGCAGCGCGAAAAAATGCGGGCTTTCGAGGATTACATCCTGAAGGATGCAGCCCATTACATGATTGTCCTTTGGTGGAACCGCATCGTTCCGCACCGCAGCCACGTGAAAGGCTGGAATGTCAGTCCGAGCCACTATCTCGGCCAGACGCTGGTGAACGTGTGGCTCGATAAATAAGGCAACGCCTGCAACCGGCCGCTGGCGGGGTCTCTCCAGATTAGCCTTCGGAGGAACCCCGCCGGCAGCCAACGGACATGAGGCCAACTGGCCATGGACTGAAAGGTGGGCAGGGACCGATGCACAAGTATCTCGTCAAGCGCGTTATCATGATGGCGCCGACCTTGATTGGCGCCGGGATTTTCATCTTTTTCCTGTTGCGGCTGATTCCCGGCGATATTTGCCTGGTGCGGCTAGGCGGCACCGGTGCATTTGTCGATCAAAACGCCATCGACACCTGTAAAGCAACGCTTGGCCTGGATCAGCCGTTGCTCCTCCAGTTCGTGAGTTGGTTCGGTAATTTCTTCACGTTCGATTTCGGTATTTCGATGTGGACACAGCGGCCCATCGCAGAAGAAATCGGGCTGCGTTTCCAGCTGAGCCTTCAGATTGCTCTCATGGCGACCTTGATTAGCATCGTGATCGCGGTTCCCCTGGGCATCATTTCAGCCGTCAAGCAGAACACCTGGGTTGATTACCTCGTCCGCACCTTTTCAATTGCGGGCATCGCCATGCCGTCTTTCTGGCTCGGTATTTTGATCATTTTGGCGATCCTGCTGACCAGCCAATGGTGGACGGGCGTGCCTTGGCTCCCGCCGATCAACTACAAGCCAATATGGGAGGATCCGATGCACAATCTCTCCCAGTTGATTTGGCCCGCGTTGGCAACTGGTTACCGGTATTCGGCGGTGGCCACGCGCATGACCCGGTCCGCGATGCTGGAAGTGCTCCGGGAAGACTATATCCGCACTGCCCGGGCCAAGGGGGTCATGGAGAAGTTGATCGTCAACCGCCATGCGCTGAAAAACGCGATGCTGCCCGTCGTGACGATTATCGGCATCGAGTTCGCATTCCTGATGGGAGGCTTGGTAGTGACAGAGCAGGTCTTCAACCTGAACGGACTCGGCAAGCTCTTTGTCGATAGTGTGCTCAATTACGACTACACCATGACCCAATCGCTGGTGCTTCTGGTCGCGGTGATCTTCGTAATCACCAATCTTGTCATCGATGTACTTTATGCGTGGCTTGATCCCCGCATTCGGTACGGCTGACATCATCCGGGCGAGGGAGAGGACGCGATGACTGCTGTCACAGGAATCAAAACCCCGGAAGTGCCGGTACGGAAGTCCTATGCGGGAGTGATCTCGCGATGGTGCCGACGCCAGCCACTGGGCGCTTTTAGCGGCGGCTTGCTGCTGGCAATCATTGTGGTTGCTATCCTGGCGCCCTGGGTGGCGCCCTATGATCCCGAACTGAACGATTTCGCAGCGATGCTGACGGCGCCCAGCTGGCAGCATCCGCTTGGGACCGATCAGTTCGGGCGAGATATTCTCAGCCGGATTATTTACGGCGCCCAGACGGCTCTGTTCGTTGGCTTTTCAGCCGCGATTCTGGGATCGACTTTCGGCCTCATTCTGGGTGTGACCAGTGCCTATCTCGGCGGCCTGTTCGATCTCGTGTTCCAGCGAATCATGGATGTCTTCATGGCCTTTCCAAGCATCATCATCGCGCTGGCGGTGGTCGCGGCATTGGGTGCGGGGACAGAGAACGTCATTCTGGCGATTACGATTCCGATGATACCCAACTGCGCCCGTGTGGTCCGTTCCAGCGCGCTCGCGATCCGGGAAATTCCCTACATCGACGCGGCGCGCTCGCTCGGGTACAGCCATGCGCGCATCGTGATGCGCCACATGGCCCCGAACGTGATGGCGCCGTATTTGATCATGCTGACCAGCTTCCTGGGCCAGGCGATCCTCGCTGAAGCATCGCTCAGCTATTTGGGGTTGGGCGTACAAGAGCCGACCCCCGCCTGGGGTCTGATGCTGCAGGGCGGTGCCGAGGAGTACGCAGAAAGTGCGATTTGGATCGCCATTTTTCCTGGCCTTGCGATTACGGTGGCGGTGTTCGCCTTCAACCTGTTTGGGGATGCCGTTCGCGACACCCTCGACCCGCGGCTACGGTCGAAGTAGGGCGGGCGCTGGTCCGGCTTGCAGCGTGAGCCTCTAGCGCGGCAGTTACGTAGGCTGGCAGGGCGCGCTCGTGTCGATGCGAGCTGCCACTGAACTTTCTTCCAAAGGCGGTGAGAGGCTCAGGCGCCTTGGCCAGTGTCCCGGCCCGCTCCGCAACCGCCAGCCCGCATGCCTCCGCCGATCCGATCGGCGGCGGCATGATTTGCACCTATCCACAACTGTAGTATTGGCGCGCCCGTTTGGCTCCTTAACCAAGCTCCCCCGCAAACTCCGGCCCTAGCGGAAACAGTCGAACCCCGCTGCGGAGCCGTTTGTAGGCATAGGATGTTGGGTCCGAGACGTAGCCGCCCGGTGCGATGGCAACCAGCACGTCTTCCGCGATCGGTTGGAAGTCGGCGCGGAAGTGGCAGGTGCTTTTGAGCGCCACGATCTTTTGTTGCGCCGGTTCAATGCCGAAATGGCGGAACACGGACTGATCGTGAGTCTGCATGCGACGTGATCCGACGCAGACTTTCACGCCGCCGATGGAGAGCAGAGCGCTCGGCCCGATGTTGGCCGGCCGTCCCTTGGCGAGCGGGCCGGTCGCCGTAAACTGGCCATCGCAAAGCTTCTCAACCTTGAAAGTCCCTGGCATTGGAACAACACTGGGAATTTGCGTGCGTCCGCCGAGATCGATCGTGATCTCCGCCCCCACGCCTGCCGCATGCGCGGTCTCTGCAGCGTACGCGTCGGCGAGCAGGCCGAACACGGCTCCCTGCGCGTCTGCCGCGACCAGTGCCTGCAGAACCCCCACCGTGTCGCCAGAACCGCCGCAGCCCGGATTGTCCTGGCTATCGGCGATGATGACAGGCCGGGACGCGCCTGCCGCCGTCGCCATCGCTTGTCTCGCCGCCGTAGCGGGGTCGAGAAGCGGCTCGGCAAAGTGGGCTTCGGCGAGCGCGATGGTGCGCGCGACTTGATCCGCGGCCCGGTCGGCCGCTTCCTGCGTCATCGCATGGACGGGAACGCCCGGACCGCACTCGTACAGGTCGGAGGGCGGGAATCCTGCCAGATAGGAACAGGCAACGATGTCGGGTGTCACGGCATCGATGGATGCCTGGATGACGCTCGCGGTCGGGTCGACCATGGTGCACTGAAATTCCAGCGGCAACAGGAACGGCAGCCGACGCAGCGCCCGCCCCTTGGGCCGCCCCTCGCGCAGCAGCCGCTCCACGGCTTCGGCGGCACGCGCGCCGGTCTCCGGCTGGTCGACATGCGGATAGGTGCGGTAGGCAAACAGGCCGTCCGAATTGGCGACCATGCGGCGCGTAACGTTGCAATGGTAGTCTAGGCTCGCGACCACCGGCACATGTGGCCCGACTACGGCCCGGACCCGCGCGAGAAGCTCCCCTTCGCCGTCTTCAACATGCTCGGCAACCATTGCGCCATGCAGGTCCAGATAGACCGCCTCCACCGGCAGGGCATCGGCAAGCGAAGCCAGTAAGAGGGCCGC
>CAYYSC010000319.1:0-4444 GCA_964474065.1 uncultured Rhodospirillales bacterium
GAAGTAGCGACCAGTTGGTTCGCCTCGCTGGCAACGGCAACCGCCGGCGGGACGCCGATAAAGATGAGCGCCGGTGTCATGAGGAAGCCCCCACCGACGCCGAACAAGCCGGACAGGAAGCCAATACCGCCGCCTAGCCCCAACAGAACAAATACGTTGACCGATAGTTCTGCGATGGGGAGATACAATTGCATGTCGGCCTGCAACCCATGGGCCAAGGGAGAGGGGACGCCGAAGCGTTGTATAGCATGCGTTTCTATGCGCTCTGCCGTCTGGCTTGGCAAGGGGGCGGGGGCGCGAGGCGGGGGCACCAGACGGGGAGAGCGGCAATTAGCGACTTTCAGCCGCATAATTGTCAACGTTTCTTGTGTTTTTTTATGCAGTTCTTTCGCGTACCCGACATGACTGTAGGTGTTCTGCTGGGTAGAGCCTCGAGAGAAGCCTCGATAAATGATTCGCTCGATCGGTGATGTCCAAGCAGCCGTTTGCTGATAAAGGCCATGCAAACGTACTAATACTACTCTAAACGGGTGACAGCGGTGCGATGTTTTTGGCAAAAAACTGCTGTTTCACCGGTTCTTTCGAAACAAGACCAGCCAGATCTCGCCCGTTTCTTGCCGAGTTTCGATGATTTCCTGACCCAATTCCTTAAGAGAGCGCGGCACATTTTCGAGCGGTTCTCCACTTCGCAATCTGATTTCCGCCGTTTCGCCAACTGCCATACGTTCAAGAAGCAGTTTGGTCTTTACGAAAGTGATCGGACACATCTTGTCGGTGATATCCAGGAAGTAGTCTGCCATTGCGGTTGCCTCCTTTCAGGAAAAATGCTCGAAAAAATCATTCTCTATATTGCCAAGCCGGTGAATCAGCACTATGTACTAGGTCACTTTCCAATCCTCAAGATCAAGGCCTACGGAGAAGACCGTATATGTCTGATAACGACAACCAGCCCGCCAAGGAACTGCTAGAGTACACCACCGAAATAGTGGCGGCACATGTTTCCAACAACACGGTCGCAGTTCCGGATTTGCCGGACTTGATTAATCAGGTCTACAGAACCCTGTCGTCGGTCGAAACTTCGTCCGGTACGATGCAGGAGCGTCCGGAGCCTGCGGTGCCGATTAAGAAATCGGTGCATAACGACTACATCGTATGCTTGGAAGACGGTAAAAAGCTCAAGATGCTGAAGCGGCACTTGAAGACGGCTTACAATATGACTCCGGAAGAATATCGTGAGCGTTGGGGCCTTTCGTCGGATTATCCGATGGTTGCGCCGAGCTATGCCGCCCAGCGTTCGACGCTGGCCAAGAAAATCGGCCTCGGCACGAGAGCGCGCCGCGGTGGCGCGGAGGGGTCCTCCAGCTAAATTCACGGTCCGAATGGCCTGATATTTGACGGCTGCAGCCATTCGGTTGCGGCCGTTACCTTTTTCTTGTAACGGAAGCGGCGAAGCAGAAAGCGGTAGCTGCCGCTGAAAGGCAGCGTTGCCCTCCCGCTCTGCGGCGGGCGGGTCGCAGCAGTTGGAGTTGTGAGCGGATGGCTTTAGCGCTAAGGCGCGCTTTGCAACGGGGCCGTGCTTACCGGCGCCTTCGGTCAAGCCGGGGCGGCGCGCCCAAGGTTGCATTATCTTTTCTCAATCGCCGGATCAGCACGGGGCGTCTTTTGGCTCCGCACGACCGTGAAGTGCGCCTTACGGCGGGTGCCCTTGAACTCCGTTTGATTGCCGATGCCGCGGAGCTCGAGGCGGCACAGCGCCTTCGCTATGACGTCTTTTACCGGGAGCGCGGCGCGACGCCGACGCCGGAAATGGAAGCGGCCGGACGCGACCTCGATCAGTTTGATGCGGGTTGCGATCATTTGATCGTTCTCGATCACCAGGCAAATCCCGACGCTCCTTTGGTGGTTGGCACCTACCGTCTGCTCCGCCGGGATGCTGCGGCGAAGCTCGGGCGCTTTTATACACAGGATGAGTTCAGCATTCGCCGGTTGCTGAAAGGCGGGAATCAAGTTCTGGAGCTTGGCCGCTCATGTGTTGCGGCTGAATATCGTAAGCAGATGACGATGAACCTGCTGTGGCGGGGAATTGGCTTGTACGCGCACAAGCATAACATCAATTTGATGTTCGGCTGTGCCAGTTTCCACGGTACCGACCCGGAGGCGATTGGCGTTGAACTGAGCTATCTGCGACATTATCACTTGGCGCCGCTGCGCATACGGCCGAAAGCGCGGCGCAAGCGATACACGAGCATGAATTGGCTGCCTCCCGGAAGCTATGATCCGAAAGCCGCCCGGGCGGCGCTCCCGCCGTTGATCAAGGGTTATTTGCGCATGGGCGGATTGATCGGCGACGGTGCCGTGATCGACGAACAATTCAACACCATCGACGTCTGCGTCGTGGTGCGGCCCGATCGGTTGACCCGGGCCTTCGCGCGGCAGATGAACGTTCTCGCACAAGACCGGCAAAAACTGTCGTAGTTGCGGGCTAATGCGGTGAACGATCTTCTTGGCTCGGCATGGTCCCGGCATTTGAGAGCGGGCCTGCGGCTGTCCGTTTATCTTCTGTTCACGCTGTCGCTGATTCCGCTTCAAGCTCTGGCACTTGGTTTTGGATGGCGCCTTCGGGAGACTTTGCCGGTGTTCTATCACCGGGTTTGTTGCCGTCTTTGGGGAATCGCGGTTGAGGTGCGCGGAGAATTGGCTTCATCGTTTCCGACGTTATTGGTCTCTAACCACGTTTCCTACCTGGACATTCCCGTGCTCTCCACGCTTGCGCCCCTGAGCTTTGTCGCCAAGAGCGAGGTCGCCTCCTGGCCGTTCTTCGGCCTTCTGGCAAAGCTGCAACGGACAGTCTTCGTTGACCGGCGCCGCACCAGCACTGCACGCCAGCGCGATGCGATTGGAGAGCGCCTGGCGGCCGGTGACCGGCTGGTCTTGTTTGCGGAAGGAACCAGCGACGACGGTAACCGGGTTCTGCCATTCAAGAGCGCTTTGTTCAGTGTGGCGGAGCGCGGCGGCGAACAAGGACCAGTGACCCTGCAGCCGGTTTCTATTGCCTATACCAACCTGAACGGTTTGCCGATCGGGCGCAGCCTGCGGCCCTTCTATGCCTGGTATGGGGACATGGATCTGGGGGGACATTTGTGGACCTTCGCAGGCCTCGGCCGTTCGCGCGTTGTTGTCACGCTGCACCCGCCCGTCGGGACGCACGAGTTTCCGAACCGGCGGGTCCTCGCGCAGGCGATGCATGCGCAGGTCGCCGATGGAGTTGCCGCGGCGTTGTCCGGCCGGGGGATTTCCTTGACAGCCAATATTGGCGAAGTAGGGTCCAGATCGTAGATGAGTGCAATCCGTATGAATACGCTGCGAAATCATGCTGATAAAGAACCTGACACGCGAATGACTGGTGAGCCTTCGAATCCCGGCGCTACCCGCAAGCTGTTCATCCGTACCTATGGTTGCCAAATGAATGTGTATGACTCGCGCCGCATGGCAGATGCGCTGGCAGCCGCAGGTTATGAGCCGACGGAGCGGCCTGAAGAGGCCGACTGTATCATCCTGAATACATGCCATATCCGCGAAAAAGCAGCGGAAAAGGTGTATTCCGAGTTGGGTCGGGTGCGTGCGCTGCAAACCGCGCGCCGGCATGAGGGCAAGGACATGCTCGTGGCCGTGGCGGGATGTGTCGCCCAGGCCGAGGGCGAGGAGATGGTGCGCCGCGCCCCGGTGGTGGACCTAGTGGTTGGGCCGCAATCGTACCACCATCTGCCCAAGTTGGTCGCGCAGGCGATGGCCGCGAGGGCGACGCCACGCGGACGTGCCGGGATCGTGGCAACGGACTTTCCGGCGGAATCGAAATTCGATCATCTGCCCGAAGAAACCGCAGCCGCGGGCGCCAGCGCTTTCCTTACCGTCCAGGAAGGCTGCGATAAATTCTGCACATTCTGTGTTGTTCCCTATACGCGCGGCGCGGAGTATTCGCGTCCCGCCGGCGACATCCTGGCGGAGGCGCAGCGGCTGGTCGCGGCCGGTGCCAAAGAGATTATGCTGCTGGGCCAGAACGTGAATGCCTATCACGGAGAAGGAGTGCGAGGTGGCGAATGGAATCTGGCACGCCTGATCCGCGGTTTGGCCGAAATCGACGGGCTGCAGCGCATCCGTTACACAACCTCCCATCCACGCGACATGAATGACGACTTGATCGAAGCGCATGGAGACGTGCCGCAGTTGATGCCGTATTTGCACCTGCCCGTGCAGTCTGGGTCCGATCGGATTCTGAAGGCGATGAACCGGAAGCACACTGGCGGCGACTACCGGCGCATAATCGAGCAGCTGCGCACCGCCCGGCCGGACATTGCGATGGCCAGCGATTTCATTGTCGGTTTCCCGGGCGAGACGGACGCAGACTTCCAGGAAACCATGCGCTTGGTGCAAGACGTGAACTACG
>CAYYSC010000320.1:0-3412 GCA_964474065.1 uncultured Rhodospirillales bacterium
CCGCTGCGGGGGAGGGGGGATGCAGCGAGCTGGCGCGACGAGTCTTTCACTGTGATCCGTCGCGGCGTTTGGCGCGATCCGTCGGTGCTGGCCCGCGGCATCGGCGGCAATATCACGGGCGCGCACGCAGATACCGTGATCTGCGACGATGTCGAAGTGCCAAACACCACCGGCACCCCGGCGCGGCGCCATTGGCTGCGCGAAAGACTGATGGAGGTTGAGCACATCCTAGCGCCGGAGGGCCTGCAGGTTTTTGCGGGCACGCCGCACACCTATTACTCGATCTATGCCGAGCGGCCGCGCCCCGACGCCGGCGAGACGGAAGCTTTCCTGCAAGGGTTCCGTCGCTGCGTGGTGCCGGTGGTGGGCCGTTCCGGCAAAAGTGCCTGGCCCGAACGTTTCCCGCCGGCGGCCGTCGAAGCCATGCGGCGGCGCGTTGGCCCGAACGCTTTCGCGAGCCAGATGCTGCTCCAGCCCCGGCGGCCGGAACAGTCGCGCCTGGATCCGGAATTGCTGCTGCCATACGGCGACGGGGTGACGTTATCCGAGCATAACCGGCGCCATGTCTTGCGCATCGGCGAGCGGCAAATGGAATCCGTCAGTGTCTGGTGGGACCCGGCTTACGGCAGAGAGAAGGGCGGGGACAGCAGCGTCGTCGCCGTCGTGTTTGTGGACGGGGAGGGCGGGTATTGGTTGCACCAAATCGCCTATCTCTCAGTCGACGTTTCGCTATCCGCCGACCCTGCCAGCCAGCAATGCGCCCAGGTAGCGGCGATTATGGCCGAATTGCACCTGCCCTCCATCACCGTCGAGTGCAACGGTATCGGCGGCTTCCTACCGGGGTTGCTGCGGCGCGAGTTCGCGCGGCTGGGTGTCGGCGCCAGCGTGGTCAGCGCCTCGTCGCGCCAGGCGAAAGCGCAACGAATCCTGGCCGCGCTCGATGCGCCGCTCGCGGCGGGGGTGCTTCACGCGCACGAGAGCGTTTTCCGCACGGCTCTGATCGAGGAGATGCGGGAATGGCACCCTGCAGGCCGATGCCGCGACGACGGGCTGGATGCAGTGAGCGGGGCTATCGGCGCGGCCCCCGTCCGTTTGCCTGCCACGGCACGCCCAGCCCGCAGGGACTGGCACAGCGCGCAGCCCTTGCGGGCTCCCTCACATTTTTCTGTCTGATTAGACCTGTCACTAAGGAAGCATAGCCATGTTGATGACTGCGGCCATTCCCGCGGCAACGGCGCCGGGCGTTTCACACTCTGCCGTTCCGGGCGCTGCCATTCCCTGCGGCGAAGAAGCGGCAATGCTTGCTGAGCAGCTCGCCGCCCTCGTGCCGGAGGGCAACGTTCGCGCGATGGAGGCGCTGGCTTGCGTCATTCTCCGCGCGGGCCGGAGCCAGGCCAGCGTGAGCCGGGCGGTAACGGAAGAAACATATGTGCGGCGCGAGGCCGGGTTCGCCCTGATGGCCGCGGCAGAGCGGATCGCCCGGCGAACCCTCAGCGGTGTCATGGATGACCCAAGCCGGGGCGCAACCCGCTTTCACCGGCTTGGCGAACTGCCGGATTGGGCGCGCAAAAGTGCACCCGTGACCGAAATCGGCCCGTTTCTCTTCTACCGCGCCTAATTACCGCCCATTTGGTTTTGCTGGCCGGTCTGGTAGGTAAACGCCATTTGTTCTTGCCAGCACCGTCAAAGGTTCCCTTGACAATCGATATCCTCTCCCAGCTGGCGGTCAGAGCTTTGCGCCTGACTGATCCAGAGACCGCGCATGACCTCGCCATTCGCGCCCTGCAAGCGGGGCTGCTGCCCCCGGCGCCGGCCCCGCCGGCGTCCCTGGCCACGCGGGTCTGGGGACGCCAGTTCGAACATCCAATCGGGGTGGCCGCGGGATTCGACAAGGACGCGGAAGCCATGGCTCCCCTTTTGCGCAGCGGCGCGGCTTTCGTTGAGATCGGCGCCGTGACGCCGGCTCCCCAGCCGGGTAATCCAAAGCCGCGGGTCTTTCGCTTGCCGGAGGACCAGGCTGTGATCAACCGTTACGGCTTCAACAGCGCCGGCCACGCGGCCGTGGCCGCACGGATGCGCGCTTTCAGACGTTACTCTCGGAGGGGGCGCGGCCTTGTCGGAGTGAATCTCGGCATGAACAAGGGCGAGCCCGACCCGGCGACAGCCTACCGGGACGGCGTCCGGGCCTTTGCACCGCTCGCCGATTTCCTCACGATCAACGTATCGTCCCCAAATACGCCGGGGCTCCGCGATCTGCAGCATGAAGAGTTCCTGATTCGGATCGCGAGGGCGGCCCGGGCGGAACTCGGCGAGAATCCAGGCCGGCCGGCGCTGCTGATAAAGCTCTCCCCGGATCTTGCCGACGATGCAGTGGAAGGGCTGGTCGCAACCATCACCGATTTGGGTTTGACCGACGGCTGGATCGTTTCGAACACGACCCTCGCGCGGCCGGCAAGCCTGAAGAGCGCTGCCGCCAAAGAGGCAGGCGGGCTAAGTGGCGCTCCGTTGCGGGAACGCGCCACAAAGTTGGTGCGCCTGGTCTACCGAGCCAGCGACGGTGCGCCCATCGTGGGCGCGGGCGGTGTTGACAGCGGTGCCGCAGCCTACGAAAAAATCCGTGCGGGAGCGGTATTAATCCAAACATACACAGCACTGATCTACCAGGGCCCGCTGCTCCTGAGGCGGATCGCGGCTGAACTGGCGGAAATTCTGGAGAAAGACGGGTTCGCTCGCGTGGCGGACGCGGTCGGCGCGGACCACGCTTAGATGGAGCAAGAGGGAACATGACAGCAACGTTACCCCGGATGATCCACGGGGTCGGCGACATTGCCGATCAGTATGACGCCTATCTGGTTGACCTCTGGGGATGCGTCCACAACGGCATTGAAGCCTTTCCGGAGGCGGTGGACGCGCTATTGCGGCTTGCCGACGCCGGAAAGAAAATCAACCTCTTGTCCAATGGGCCGCGACGCGCCGTCGATCTGATCGCGCGGATGGATCAAATGCAGGTACCGAGGGAGGCGTATCATCACGTCATGTCCTCCGGTGAGGCCGCATGGCAGGCTTTCGCCAACCGGTCGGACCCGTTCCATGCTTCGCTCGGCCACCGCTGCTATCATCTCGGACCGCCGCGGGACAAAAGCGTCTTCACGGGCAATGGACTGGACGCTGTTCCTTCTCTGAAGGAGGCGGATTTTGTCCTGAATACCGGGCCGCTTGAGTATTCGGACACGGTTTCGACTTACGAGCCTTTGCTGAATGAAGGGGTCGCCCTGAATTTGCCGATGGTCTGCGCTAACCCGGATCTGGTCGTGCACATCGGCGATGATCTGGTCATTTGCGCAGGGCTGATCGCTCAGCGGTATGAGGAACTCGGCGGCATCGTAGCCTATCACGGTAAGCCACATGATTC
>CAYYSC010000320.1:3422-4416 GCA_964474065.1 uncultured Rhodospirillales bacterium
TACCAGCGCTGTCTTCTCAATTTGGGGCATCCGGCGCGGGAACGGGTGTTGGCCATCGGTGATGGTTTGCGCACTGATATTCTTGGAGCCGGCCGCCAAGAGTTCGCATCTTTGTTTCTAAGTGACGGGATTCACACAGAAGAGGTTGGTGGCAAGTACCCAACGGCATCCCGCATACGCTCTATTGCATCTCGAATAGGAGCGATACCTACGTTCGCCATGGCACGTTTGCGATGGTAGGTGGTGTTGCATTTGCCGCAGTAACGTCTATTTATAGAGACGATTATCGTAACCGTATGCACACTTCCCAGGCTATGTAACGGAATCAGCACGCATGAAAAGGGTTACGCCGAAAGTTTCTGCGAAAGTTGTGGTCTAGGCCGCGACGAGCGAAAACAAAGGTTGACCCATACAGATGTATTCATGTACGGATCATGAGGAAAGTGTCCGTCACGCTGAGACGCTGCGCGGGAAGCTTAAGGGAATAAGGAATGACATTGGCGGTGGTGCAAGAACGCAAGAAACAACGGAAGACTCGCGGAAAACCCAATAATGTTGACATTCATGTCGGCAACAGGGTTCGGCAACGGCGGACTTTATTGGGATTAAGCCAGGAAAAACTCGCCGCGGCTTTGGATCTAACTTTCCAGCAGGTTCAGAAGTACGAACGCGGGGCCAACCGAATTGGGGCTGGGCGGCTGTACGAGCTTGCTCGCGCGCTTGACGTTCCGGTCACGTATTTCTTCGAGGATCTCGACGATTCCTCGCCGAACGTTCAGGCGACGACGGAAGGCGCCAACGGTGGCGCCTACCAGGGCGATCCGATGAGCCAGCGCGAAACGCTGTTGCTTGTCCGGGCCTATTATGCCATCCCTGAAGCTGGCGTCCGTCGGCGTATGCTTGATTTGATGCGCTCGATGGGCGAGCACGCGACACCGGCAGAAGTCGACTAGAAAGCCAGCGTCCCGTCAGGTTTCCGCACGATGCGGCGGCT
>CAYYSC010000321.1:0-4409 GCA_964474065.1 uncultured Rhodospirillales bacterium
TTCTTCTCGGGCCCCCGTGGCGTCGAAGAGAGCCTGAAGAACGTCAACGCGCAGGCGCGGATCAGCGTCTAGCTGGTCTCCGAGGTCGGCGTGGGGACGGTTGCTGCCGGCGTTTCCAAGGCGAAGGCGGACCATGTCACCATCTCCGGTTTCGAGGGCGGCACCGGGGCCTCGCCGATCACATCGCTGACCCATGCGGGCAGTCCTTGGGAAATCGGCCTTGCCGAAACGCACCAGACGCTGGTGCTGAACGGCTTGCGGGGCCGGATCGCGGTGCAGACGGACGGTGGCCTCCGCACGGGCCGCGATGTGATTATCGCCGGCCTGCTGGGCGCCGACGAAATGGGCTTCTCGACAGCGCCGCTGATCAGCGTGGGCTGTATCATGATGCGTAAATGCCATCTGAACACTTGCCCGGTGGGGGTCGCTACCCAGGATCCGGAATTGCGACGCCGCTTCCAGGGCACACCCGATAACGTGATCAACTACTTCTTCTTCGTAGCCGAGGAAGTGCGGGAACTCATGGCCGAAATGGGATTCCGAACATTCAACGAGTTGATCGGCCGCTCTGACAAGCTCGACATGCGCAAGGCTGTCGAGCACTGGAAAGCGCAGGGCGTAAACCTCGCAAGGCTGATGTTCCAGCCGAACGTCGGACCGGAAATCGCCACCCATAACTGCGAGAGCCAGGATCACGGTCTGGACAAGGCACTGGACAATATCCTGATCGCCGAGGCGGAGTCTGCGTTGGAGCGGCGTGAGCCGGCCGTCATCGAGACCGCTGTGCGCAACATCAACCGTACCGTCGGCGCAATGCTTTCCGGCGAAGTGGCGAAGCGTTATGGCCATACCGGCCTGCCGGACGACACCATCGTCATCAAGGCGAACGGCGTTGGCGGGCAGAGCTTCGGCGCGTTTCTGGCCCGGGGCGTCTCCATTGAATTGGAAGGCGTCGCCAATGACTATGTCGGCAAGGGCCTTTCAGGCGGCCGCATCGCGGTATTCCCGCCGAAGAACTCGCCTTACGTGCCGGAAGACAACATTGTCATTGGCAACACCGTTCTTTATGGCGCGATCGATGGCGAGGCCTATTTCCGCGGCGTGGCGGGCGAGCGGTTCTGCGTGCGGAACTCCGGCGTCTTTACCGTCGTAGAAGGGGTCGGCGATCACGGCGGCGAGTACATGACCGGCGGCTGCATGGTGGTGCTCGGCCCAACCGGCGTGAACTTTGCCGCAGGCATGAGCGGCGGCTTGGCCTATGTCTTTGATCCGGACGGTACCTTTGAGCAGCGGGTCAATATGGAGATGATTTCGCTGGAAGAAATCGATCCGAGTGAGCCTCCTGCGGCCGATGCTCAGGACGTGATGCGCAAAGGCATTCCGCAGCTGAACCATCACGCACAACGCCTTCGGACGATGATTGAGCGCCATGCGCATTACACCGGGAGCACGGTCGCGCAGAACATCTTGGACAATTGGGATGCGATGGTGAGCAAGTTTGTGTTGGTCATGCCGAACGACTTCCGCCGCGCGCTCAGCGAACTGGAAGCGGACGATGCCGCCGCCGCTGAAACCGGCGTGGCACCCGCAAAGGAGGTGGCCCATGGGTAAACCCACCGGTTTTCTGGAAGAACAACGCCACGATCGCGACTACGAAAAGCCGTCGGAGCGCATCAAACATTGGCGCGAGTTCGTCCTCCCCCTGCCGGAGGATGAGGTGCGGGCCCAAGGCGCCCGCTGCATGGATTGCGGCATTCCGTTCTGTCACAACGGTTGCCCGGTCAACAATCAGATCCCCGACTGGAACGATCTCGTCTTCCATGACGAGTGGCAGGAAGCGCTGGAGAACCTGCATTCCACCAATAACTTCCCGGAAGTGACGGGCCGCATCTGTCCGGCGCCTTGCGAGGAAAGCTGCACGCTGAATCTCAATACCTTCGTACGGCCCGTAACGATCAAAACGATCGAGTGCGCGATCGCGGACAAGGGCTATGAGAACGGCTGGATCGTGCCGCAGCTCCCGGAGCGCAAGACCGGCAAACGCGTGGCCGTCGTCGGCTCCGGTCCGGCGGGCATGGCCTGTGCCCAGCAGTTGGCGCGCGCGGGGCACGATGTAACCTTGTTCGAGAAGAACGATCGGATCGGCGGGCTGCTTCGCTACGGCATTCCGGACTTCAAAATGGAAAAGCATTTGATCGACATGCGGGTTGAGCAAATGCAGGCAGAAGGCGTGACGTTCCAAACGGGCGTCCATGTCGGCAAGGACGTTTCCGCCAAGGAGTTGGCAGCGCAATACGATGCGGTCGTCTTAGCAGGCGGCGCGGAAGACCCGCGCAACCTGGATGTCCCCGGCAGGGGCCTGAAGGGCGTTCACTTTGCGATGGAGTTTTTGCCCCAGCAGAACAAGCGCGTTGCGGGCGACACAGTGCCGGAAGACCAAACCATTATGGCGACCGGCAAGAATGTGATTGTCATTGGCGGTGGCGACACGGGCTCCGACTGCATCGGCACCTCGACCCGCCAGGGCGCAAAACTGGTGCGCCAGTTCGAATTGTTTGACCGTCCGCCGACAGCCGAGGACAAGCCGCTGGTCTGGCCGGATTGGCCGCGTAAGGAGCGGGTCTCCTCCAGCCAGGAGGAAGTGACGGCCACCTATGGCACCGAGACCGAATACACCATGGTCACCAAAGAGCTCGTCGGGGACGAGAATGGCCACGTGGCCAAGATCCGCGGCGACCGGGTCAAATGGGTAAACAAGGACGGTCGGATGGTGCCGGAGCCCGTGGACTCGTTCGAATACGAGGCGGAACTGGTGCTGCTCGCGATGGGGTTTGTTGGGCCGCGCCATGATGACGTGCTGGCCGAACTCGGCATCAATACCGTGATTGGCCGGGACGCTCTCGGCCGTATCCCGGAAACGCCGTCCGACTACAAGACAGCGTTGGGCAATGTGTTCACGGCCGGTGATATGCGCCGTGGCCAGTCGCTGGTTGTGTGGGCGATTCGCGAAGGCCGCCAGTGTGCTCACGCGGTGGACGAGTTCCTCATGGGCGAGAGCCTCTTGCCACGCTAGGGGCCGAGCACTGCAACTTCGTCAGAGGCCCCGGCTCGCATATCCGGGGCCACTGTCATGGGAGGCATCAGCCGATAATCCCGGCCTGGCGCAGGGTGCCGAAGCGGACCGAGTCGACTCCGCAGAGTTGCTCGAGCACCTCCGCCGTGTGCTCCCCAAGTAGCGCCGGCCGGTGCCCGTCCTGCACCGGTGTGCCGGAAAAACGGTACACCGAGCTGAGCTGGCGCAATGGCCCGTGCGGATGATCCACCGTCCGCACCATGCCTCTCGCGGCAACCGCCTTGCCTTCCAGCGCCTCCGCCACGCTTTGCACCGGCCCGGCCGGCAACGAGCGCAGCTTGTCCGACCAATAGGCCCGGGTCTCCTGGGAGAAAATCTCATTCAGCGTGGCATAGAGCGTGTCCCGGTTTTCCGACCGCGCCGCCATGGTGGCAAAGCGGGCATCCTCGGCGAGATCCGGGCGCTCGAGCAACCGGCAAAGCGTTTCCCATAAGCGCTGGTTGCCAAGCGCCATGTAGATGGGGCCGTCTTTGGCGGGAAAGACGTTCACGGGCGCCGCGGTGCCATGGGCGTTGCCGGTGCGCGGCGGCTCCTGGTGGCCTGTCAGGTAGTACATGGCCGCGTTTGCCATGGCTGCAATAGCGGCATCGAACAACGCCAGCTCAATATATTGGCCCTTCCCCGTGCTTTCCCGTGCGTACAACGCCGTAGCGATGGCGGTTGTCGCATGCAGCGACGTGAAAGTGTCGATGATGGAGAGCGGATGACGCATTGGCGGCCCCTCTACCGGCCCCGTAATCGACATCATGCCGCTTTCCGCCTGCAGGACCGGGTCGAAGCCGGGCCGGTCGCAGAACGGCCCGTCCTGCCCATACGCACTCACCGAGAGATAGATGAGGCGCGGGTTGCGGGCGAACAGGCTAGCGTAGTCGATGCCAAGCCGCTTGGCGACGCCCGGGCGGAAGTTTTCAACGATGATGTCAGACTGCTCGGCCAGTTGCACCGCCAGGTCGCGCCCCTCCGGCTTGGTGATATCCATCGCGACGCTCTTCTTGCCGCGGTTGAATGCCAGGTAGAAATGACTCTCGCCGCCATGGTTCGGCCCGGCGACCTGGCGGCCATCCTCGCCGCCCTTCGGGTTTTCGATCTTGATGACCTCTGCGCCGAAATCGGCAAGGGTCTGGGTGCAGGCCGGGCCTGCGATCACGCGGCTGAAGTCCAACACGCGCAGCCCCTTAAAGGCCGGCGCTCCTGATGCCGTCATGCGGCGTTCTCCTATATTGGTGAACGAAAGCGGTCTGCTCTAGGTTGCCTCCAACATAACCAAGGAGATTTG
>CAYYSC010000322.1:0-4396 GCA_964474065.1 uncultured Rhodospirillales bacterium
GGCGATGCGATTGTATCATCCTCATATACCAATAACGGCTTTCGAACCATGTGCGGCCACATTTGCTAAACTGAATAATTCCGTAGGAAACTTAGAAAATATTACACTTATCCAGTGCGCCTTGTCGGATGTGAGTGGGAGCCTGCAACTCTATATTCCAGCTTGCAATGGTGCGCCTATATCCTCTTTAGCTTCAAACTTCCGGGAAGATGCCACGGAATGGATTGAACAGTTCGCCGGTGAATTTGCAAAGGACACAAATATAGAAGTGATGGAGGAGACAGTGCACGTGATGACGGTCGATCAGATGAATCTAACGCCTAGTTTCCTTAAAATCGACGTGCAGGGATCGGAAACTCAGGTTCTGCAGGGTAGTATGGACACCTTAAAAAGGTGTTCACCGGTGATTATGATTGAGCAATCTCCGAATGATCGCATAGGTGACTTATTGGAACCATTAGGGTACCGACCCTATCGTTACGAAGGTGGCCGACTGCTCAAAGGTGCTAACAAGATTCGAAATGCATTTTATCTGACAGAGGGACACCGGGGAATGATCGGACCGATGCTCGAATAATCTCCGATATTGAAGTGCGTCTCGCCTAATTCGAGTGAAAATCAACTGCTGCTAATTCCAGTCGGACTGGATAATCGGACATGACCTAGGGTTAGGAGTAGCCCTTAGCGTGTGGTCCATGCCCGGCGGTGGGATCAAACCGAGTCAGTGCAGCTTGAAAGTTCGTGAAACAGCAACCAAAACCACGTTCCCCCGCGCCACTTTCGGCACGGGGGGTAATCGCATTGCTTTTTCCGCTACTGATAATAGCAGATAGCGGTCAGTTTATGGTTTTGTGTTTCTGTTTCTGTTTCTGTTTGCTGCGCAGGCGGAGCCCCGCGAGCGCAAGGACGCCGCTGATCGCCATGAGACCGCTGGCTGGCACGGGGATGGGGAGCTCTACGTTAGAGGTGCTGGCCACCTGAACGCTGAGCAAGGTCGGGAAGCCGAGCGGCGTTCCGCCGATTGGATCGGTGGGATCGCTCGGATCAGACGGAGAGGTGGGTGTGCTGGGAGTGCTGGAACCGGTGGAGGTCGCACCGACCTGGGCCAGCGTGGCGCCCACGCCGAAGATCGGTGCGGTACTCTTCAAGGTGAAATCACCATTCCGCCAGTCGACGAACCAAGTGTCATACTCGTCGATGGAGATGGTATGGTTGTTGATCTCTGCGGTGTTGGGGCCGGACTTGAACATGTTGGCGAGGTTGTTCTCGACGAGGCTCGGCGCGGCGGAGGAGCTGTGAATGGAGTCGATTAAAATCCATACAAAGTCTTTGCCGTTGATCCAGGGTTGATCGTCGATGACGGTGTTGTTCCGTACCGTAACGTTCTCCGCGCGCACCACTCTAATGCCATGATAGGCAGATGAAGAATAGACGTTGTCCTCAATCACCCAGTCGCGGGCCACGCCGTTGTTCATCAAATAACCCTGGGCCGGAGAGTACAGGGGGTCGTTCGGATCCTCCGAGGCAATGCAAACGTTGCCCCGAAGGGTTACGCCGACGACTTCGCCGGCGCCGATCCTGCCGTTCTTCTTGGAAAAGGACTGGAAGCAATCGTCATGATTGCTGCTGACGGCTTTGAAGTTTTTGACAAGGTTGTTTTCAAATAGCCCGAAATCGCCAAGACCCCGCAGACCGTCACGCGAGATTCCGTCTACCGTGTTGTTGATCACCCGGCCGTTCTTTGCGGAATGATCAAGCGAGACCCCGACGCTGACATTCTTCATTAAGTTATTTTGAACCACGGCGTCATCGCCCCAGACATATACACCGCGGCCGGCCTTGTTCCGCCAGTCCGACGCGTTCCAATTGGTGGCGTCGCCGTACGAAACCGAAGAGTTGGTGAACTTCAGATTGTTCCCGCCCAAGTTAACGGCATGATACCACTCAACTTGCGGGCCCGGGCGAACATCTACGCTGTCAAAGCTCCAATAATCAGAGCCGCGAACATCAATGCTTTGGAAGGTCGCACGGTTGTTGGGGTCCATGGATTCGATAAAAACATTAGACGACAGGCTCGGCGTTTTTTTCCGGATCCAGTTGTTGCCAATGGCAACTTTGTTATAACGCCCGCCTTCGATATAGACGCGGCCATAGTTGCCCGGGGCAAGCCGGATGGTATCCCCGTCATTGACTTGCGTTATCGCTTGCGCGAACTCTCGGCTGTTGTTCGCGGTAAAGGTTGCCGCATTCGCGGCCGTGGCCGCAAAAGCAATCGCAGCGGTGCTCGCTGCAAGCATACGTAAGTTCATGACGTTCTCACCTTCTAGTTGTAGTCCTGCGTTGGCGGTTGGAACTTACAAACATAAGTCGCAATTAGAATAAAAAACACAAGCGTTAATTGCAATTGATCTTTTGTCTCAGATCTTCAGAGCATTAGGCCACGATGACCAAAGAGTAGTGGGCTCCGAACTGTCTTTCATGAAAGGTAATTGAGGATTTCGGGGAATAACTGAGTAGTTTCCCCGCGGTTGGTAGGGTTCAGTTCTACAGCCTGGCCTGCTGTTTCGGATGCAGTCGCGCGGGCCGGGGACCCGCCCGCGCGACTGCCAGAGGATTAGTACTCCCCCATTAGTCTTCTGAACCGCCAGGGGTCAATGCCATAACACCGGAGTGGATTCTTTCGGCTTTTCATCAACTTGCGCCCAGGGCGAAATTTGCAGGACCGGGACGTCACCATCCCGAGGGTATCGAGTTGATCGGCCAGATCGTCTTTCGTTGCGGCCTGACTGGCTTGCCGCGGCCGCGGCGCGGCCCTTTTTCGGCGTGCTGTACTAGAATTAGCGGGACAGACTGCGATCTTGACAGCCGACCTGCGGCTGTGGGACGCGGCTATGATTAAAGTTGCCGCAAACGAAGGGCCAAGACTGCCATGTCCGACTTGCCGTCTACCGTCATGATCCAGGAAGAGGGCCCGCGCGAGGGCTTCCAGATCGAGAAGGGGCCGATTCCGACGGCCCGCAAGATTGAGTTGATCGACGCGCTTTCCGAGACCGGCCTGAAAAAAATTCAGGTGGCGAGCTTCGTCTCCCCTCGGGCCGTGCCGGGCTGGGCGGACGCAGATGAAGTGGTGCGCGGGTTCAGGCGCAAGCCCGGCGTGAAATATCACGTGCTCTGGCTGAACGAGAAAGGCCTTCAGCGCGCAGTGATACATCAGGCGGAAGGCGCGGGCCTGGAGATGTACGGATCCGTCTCGACTACGGCATCCGAGAGTTTCATGCGGAAGAACACCAACCGCGGGTTCGAGGACAACCTCCGGGTGCAGGAAAATCAGATCAAGCTCTACCAGGAGCATAGTATGCCTGTGACCCGGGCAAGCCTGATGACGGCGTTTGGCTGCAACTACGAGGGTCCGGTTTCGACTGCGAGAGCCGTGGAGCGGCTAGCCGAAATACTGGACCTCGCGGAGGGGCTCGGCAGCAATATCGAAATCCTCAGCCTGGCGGACACCATGGGCTGGGCGAATCCTTCACAGATCAAGCAGGTAGTGGGCGCTGTGCGTAACCGCTGGCCGGACAAGAAAATCTGCCTGCATTTGCATGATACGCGCGGCCTCGGGATCGCCAATGCCTATGCCGGCCTCCAGATGGGAGTGGAAATTTTCGACACTGCCGTTGCCGGGCTCGGCGGCTGCCCGTTCGCGGCGCTCAAGGGTGCGGCCGGCAATGTCTGCACGGAGGATTTGGTGTTTCTGTGCGAAGAGATGGGGATCGATACCGGTGTGGATCTCGATCGGCTGGTGGCGGTGGCACAGTTGGCAGAGGAAATAGTCGGCCATCCCCTGCCAGGCTCGATCATGCACGCCGGGACGCTAACAGCGGCGCGCAACAAGGCGGAGGCCGCCTAGGGCGCGCTTACCGGGCTCACGGGACCGACCCGCATGCAGCAGAAGGAATCGCTCGCCCCGGCGCTGCCGGTGCTGATCGGCGCGGCGGTGATGCTGGCCATGGCCATGGGCCTGCGCCAGAGCCTCGGCATCTTCATGGCGCCGATGACGGCGGACATCGCGCTCACCGTCAGCGAGTTCACGCTGGCCGTGGCCATCCAGAACCTGATCTGGGGGCTGGCGCAGCCGCTGGTGGGGGCGCTGACCGTGCGCGTCGGCTTCCGCCTGCCGATGATGGCGGGGGGCGTGCTGTTCTGCCTGGGGCTCACCCTCCTGGTCTTCGCCGACGGCTTCCTCATGGTGCTGATGGGCGCGGGCGTCGCCATCGGCCTCGGCATGGCCGCGACCTCGTCCGCCATGGCGATGGCCGTCACCTCCCGCGTCGTGCCCGCCTCGCGGCGCAGAGATCGGAAGAGCACACGTCTGAACTCCAGTCACTCCGGAGAATCTCGT
>CAYYSC010000323.1:0-4366 GCA_964474065.1 uncultured Rhodospirillales bacterium
CGAGACCTAAATTTTAGGTTTATCCTTTCAATTTCTCGCGCGCCGCCGTGTCTGCTTTCACTGTCCGCTCGTAGCTCGGCAGTGCACTGAGGCGGTCCCAGAAGGATTTCACGTTGCCAGGCAGGTCGGTGGTGACCGAGCGCTGGTAGCCGCGGAGCACATAGGCGTTGGAGAGATCCGCCGCCGTCATCCTGTCGCCCAGCAGGTAGGGGCGACCGGTCAGGACTTGGTCCAGCGCCTCGACACACTGGGTGGCGCGGCCCTTCATCTCCGCGACCACGTCCGGCAGTTCCGGGTCGAACTCGCGGCGGTGGTTGGTGATCTCCCCCAGCGGGCGCTGGAACGTGGACTCGGAGAACCAGAGCCATTGCAAGAAATGGGCATAGGCCGAGTCGTGCACCGGCGGCTGGAGACCGCCCTCGCCATAGCGTGCCATCACGTACTGGATCATGGCGCAGGACTCGTGCATGCGCAGATCGCCATCATCCATTACCGGCACCTTGCCGACGGGGTGCATCGCGCGCCACTCGGTACTACGTCGGTACTCCGTCGAGAAGTTCACCGGCTGGATCTCGTAAGGAATGCCCAACTCCTCGCACACCCAGATGACACGGAAGGCGCGGGTGCCGGGTGCATGGTAGAATTTCAGCATGAGGGCGTTCCTTTGCGGAAGTGTCTTACCGCGATGGTGGGAAGGAGGCGGCGCGCGGGTCTCACCGTGGGGCTCGTCCGGGCAACAGAGGCGCTACCTGCGCTCCCAAGCCTGGATTTCCTGGCGCTGCTCGCCAAGGCCCTCAATGCCGAGTTCGACCACGTCGCCAACATTCAGGAAACGCGGCGGCTTCATCCCTGCGCCGACTCCCGGCGGGGTCCCTGTCATGATCACGTCGCCGGGCAGCAGGGTCATGTACTCGGAGACGAAAGACACGATCTTTTTGATGCCGAATATCAGCTTGTCCGTGTTGCCGTTTTGCATGCTCTGACCGTTCACCTTCAGCCAGATCTTCAGGTTTTCGGGGTTTGGCACTTCGTCCTTGGTAACGAGCCAGGGACCGATCGGCGCGAAGCCGTCGGGGCTTTTGCCTTTGGTCCACTGGCCGCCCGGCCGCTCGCTCTGGAACTCCCGCTCCGAAACGTCATTGCCGACGGCATAGCCGGCCACATGCCCCAATGCCTCGTCCTCGCTCACATAGGAGCCGCGGGTGCCGATGAACACGCACAATTCCACTTCCCAATCCAACTTGGTCGAGTGCGGCGGCTTCACGACGGGGCCGTTCGGCGCGTTGTAGGCGGTGGGTGCCTTCATGAAGATAATCGGTTCGGACGGAGGTTGCGCGCCCACTTCCGCCGCGTGGTCCGAATAGTTCAAACCAATGCAGATGATTTTGGAGGGATCGGCGACCGGCGCCGCCAGCACCGGCTTGCCCACGACCTTGGGCAGACTGGCCGGGTCGATCAGGGCGATCTCCGCGAGGCCCGTGGGTGAGATGGCGTCGCTGTCGATATCCGGCACCACGGAAGAGAGATCACGGATTCCGCCGGAAGCATCAAGTATGCCGGGCTTGGTCTGATCGCCCGCCCGGTAACGGAGCAATTTCATGGTACAAGGTCCTGCTTGTCAGAGGCTAATCAGATGAAGAGGGCGGGTGCCGTGGTCCCGCCCTAGCGCCGTTGAGGAAACCGGAACCAGTCTTATTCGGCAGCGGCGGCCTGCAGCGCCGGGTATTTGACCGTCCCATTGGCTTTCAGGTTGGCAATCTCCGGATCCGAATAGCCCCATTCCCGCAGAATTTCGTCCGAATGCTCGCCGATACTGGGGGCGTGGGTCAGCGGATCCGGCCCCGTGATCCGTGGCTGGCCCGGGATATGCGGCATGGGGATGGTCCCGGTTTCCGTGTGCTCGACGTAGGCGATGGCGTCCACGGCCTTCACGTGCTCGTGGTTCATCAGATCACCGTAATTCTGCACCGGCGCGTTCATAACGCCCGCTGCCGTCAGGGCTTCGGCCCATTCCGCGGTGGAGCGGGTGGCGAAAACCTCTCGAATCATCGGCATCAGGATGGCTTCGTTCTCCAGGCGCTTCTCGCGATTATCGAAGCGCGGATCGGTCGCCCATTCCTGCTTGCCCATCACCTCGCAGAGCGACTGGTAGTGCGATTCCCGCATGGCTGTGATGTTGATGAAGCCGTCGGTGGTCTGCATGGTGCCAACCGGCACGTAAAGCGGCTGGCTTTCCCCTTTCTCCAGGTAGAACTCCATGATCTTGGCAGCTTGGAAGGCGGCGGCAGACTGCATCAGGTTGTTGTCGATGTAGCATCCGACGCCGTAGCGGAACTTGCGCATCAACGCCGTCGAGATCGCCTGGAAGGCATAGAGGCCCGTGGTCACGTCCACGGGAATCATGTTCAGGCGTTGCGGCAGGCCGTCCTTGTCCTTGTTCACGGTCATCAGGCCGGAATAGGCCTGAATCACCGCATCGGTCACCGGCAGCTTTGAATTCGGGCCGATCTGGCCGAAACCGGTAACGGAGAGGTAGATGACATTGGGGTTGAACTCCTTCACCTGCTCGTACCCGAGGCCGAACTTCGCCATCACGCCCGGGCGGAATGCCTCTACGATAATGTCGGCCTTTTCGGCGATCTTCCGGGCGACTGCCTGGGCATCCGGCTGCTTCATGTCCATTGCAAGCGAACGCTTGCCGCGATTGAACGCAATGGAGTGAGCGCACTGGTCCCCGTACATCGCGCCGAGGGTTCGGCCCCAGTCCCCTTCCGGCGGTTCGATTTTCAGGATATTGGCACCATGCTGGGCCAGCAGCATGGTCGAGTGTGGGCCGGCGACACCCTGGGTAAAGTCCAGGACATTAACGCCCTCAAAGGCGCGGGGTTCGGTGGTCATTAGGGGATTCCTCCAACACAACAGCTTCCGGACGCAAAAGCGCAGCGTGCATCAGATAAAGCCACGGGTCGCCTTAGGCGTCAATTGGCCGGGCGATCTGGTGCCGCCAATCGGGCAAGAAACCGTGCTTGATTGCACTGGCGTCTGTGGAGACGTTCATCCGATCAGGTGGGCCAAAGTCGCCGGTCCGGCGATCCCGTCCACGGTCAGGTCAGCGGACATCTGGAACTTGATCACCGCTTTTTCGGTTTCCCCGCCGAAAACGCCGTCCACGTCCAGTTCGAGCCCCTGCTTCTTCAGAGCCTCCTGCAATGTTCGGACGTCGGCACCACGCATCATCGGGCGGGTCAGCTTCAGGATGCGCTCGTGCGGGTCTGCGGCGGAAACGCGAGCCTCGCCGTTTAGCGACGCTTCGTCAATCCGAATACCGCGTACGGTCAGAGGAAGGGGAAGCTGCCAAGCTTCGTCGTCTACCAACTTCTGTAAGGCGTCCATGCGGTAGACGGTTCGGTGCAACAGCGTGTTGCTATGGTTTGCAAGCCAATCCCGGCGGGTCTTGATGTAAGCGTCGACCCATGGTTTCTCCCCAAGCGCTTTCAGCGTGCCGTGCCGGTCGTTACAGCGGTCGCGGATCATGTGCCAGGAACCGTGAATACGGCTGTCGTAAACCGTGGCAGCAGTCAGCGGGAGTGTACCACCGATGAATTCGAGGCTTTTCATGGCCGGCTGCCAATAGACCCGGTCGAAAAAGCCGTCCTGAACTTCGTGCATAACACCGTCATCGCCTGCTTCACGCAGCAATTGGCGGAACTCTCGGTCGTGATCCAGCGAGAGGTCGCGGTTTTCAAGGCGAGGGAGGTAATGCGTCAGCTCCGCGGCATAGGCTGCATCCTCCGTCCGGCAGTACTCACTGATCAGCAGAGCCAGGTTGCCGCTGCCCAGCGTCGTCTGCGCCTTGCCGTACGTCAGATGGCCGGTATCGCCTGGCAAGAGAGTCACCTTGCCATAGTCCCCGGTGACCTTGCTCGTCTCGAAGATCTGCACGATTGCCTCGGCAGTTTTCTTCTGAGTATCCGTAATCATCGCGCCGCCTCCTACCCGATGGGCCAGACCCCTTGCATGGCCGTAACGCTATCCGATGCCGTAACCCTTAGGTGTGGGCTCGGTCACACTCACGATCATATACCAAATTTACGGAAAGCAGGACCCTGGCAATCCTGTTGTTAGCCTTTTACTGAGCCGGAGGCCCGCCACTGCTCGATCTGTTCAGGCGCGTATCCGAGTTCGTTCAGCACCTGTCCCGTGTGCTCACCAAGGTGAGGAGAATGGGCGGCCGCCATCCCACTAGCCAGCACTTCGGTTCCGGGTGGATTGGGTACGGGGATGGGCTCGGGCATGCCGGAGTGCTCGAGCCAACTTACCACGCCGGTTGCTTGTACATGCGGATGGCGCAGGAACTGCATATAGT
>CAYYSC010000324.1:0-4363 GCA_964474065.1 uncultured Rhodospirillales bacterium
CAAAGAACCGGAACGAACGCATTTGAAAGCGTCCCCTTCCGGATGCATTGGCGTAGCGTGTCTTCGTCCGGCTCGTTACCGTCGAGATACGCTTCCATTGCGGCGTCGTCCTGTTCGACCGCCAGTTCCACCAGCTTTTCACGGTATTCGGCAGCCTGATCAGCCAGATTATCCGGAATGTCGCGGTATTCGAACTCGGCCCCGAGCGTCTCGTCCTTCCAGACGATCGCCTGCATCTTCACCAGATCGATCACGCCGATGAAGTCGGATTCGGACCCAATCGGCAGCTGGGTGACCAATGGCGTAGCGCCAAGGCGGTCCACCATCATGTCGACGCACATGAAAAAGTTCGCGCCGGTGCGGTCCATCTTGTTGACGAAGCACATGCGCGGCACGCCGTACTTATCCGCCTGACGCCAAACGGTCTCCGACTGCGGCTCCACGCCTGCTACCGAGTCAAATACCGCCACGGCGCCGTCGAGGACGCGAAGCGAGCGCTCGACCTCAATGGTGAAGTCGACGTGGCCCGGGGTATCAATGATGTTGACACGATGGTCGCGCCAGAACGTCGTCGTCGCGGCCGAGGTGATTGTTATGCCGCGCTCCTGCTCCTGCTCCATCCAATCCATCGTGGCCGCGCCATCGTGGACCTCACCGATCTTATAGGATCGACCAGTGTAATACAGGATACGCTCCGTCGTCGTGGTCTTGCCCGCGTCGATGTGCGCCATAATGCCGATGTTGCGGTACCGGTCCAGCGAAGTGTCGCGTGCCATTAGCTTCGAGCCCTCTTAAGAAAATTTACCAGCGATAATGCGAGAAGGCACGGTTCGCCTCTGCCATCCGGTGCGTATCTTCCCGCTTCTTCACCGCGCCCCCGCGATTATTCATCGCGTCCATCAGCTCCCCCGCGAGCCGATCTTTCATCGTCTTTTCCGGACGCCCGCGTGAGGCATTAATCAACCAACGGATGGCCAGCGCCTGCGCCCGCTCCGCCCGCACTTCGACCGGCACCTGATAGGTGGCGCCGCCAACGCGGCGGGACCGCACCTCAAGATTGGGACGGATGTTATCGAGCGCAGTGTGGAATACCTGCGGGCCATCCAAGCCGCCACGGCGCTCCGCAACTTCCAGCGCGCCATAGAAGATCTTTTCGGCGACGGCTTTCTTGCCATCGTTCATCATGCAGTTGATGAACTTCGTAATCGTTTGATCGCCAAACCGGGGATCCGGCAGGATATCGCGTTTCTCGGCAGCACGGCGGCGCGACATTGTCTGACTTCCCTCGCCTTATTTCGGACGCTTGGCGCCGTATTTCGACCGGCGTTGACGGCGGTTGGCGACGCCCTGTGTATCCAGAACGCCACGGACAGTGTGATACCGCACGCCCGGGAGATCCTTCACGCGTCCCCCGCGGATGAGCACCACCGAATGCTCCTGGAGGTTATGCCCCTCGCCCGGAATATAGCTCGTAACTTCATAGCCATTCGTCAGGCGAACGCGCGCCACCTTGCGGAGCGCCGAGTTCGGCTTCTTCGGCGTCGTCGTATAGACGCGCGTGCAGACGCCCCGCCGCTGCGGGCAGGCCTCGAGAGCTGGCACCTTGTTGCGTGCCTTTTGCTGGATCCGCGGTTGGCGGATCAACTGATTGATAGTGGGCATACGCTAAATCGCCTCGTTGCCAATCACGTCATTCGCCGGTGTTCATCATTCGGCGACACTGCCTTGCGGCCATCGTCAATCTCAACAGAGAGCCGGCAATAAAGCGGCCGCAAAGAACCGCCATTCTCCATCCCTCAAAACGCACATGGCGGTCGCTGCCATGCGGCGCCCGCCAGGACTTATTAAGGCGTGGAAATCCATCCGGCTAATAACGGAAAGCCCGAACAGGGCCGAAAACCGTCAAAAACCGGAGAACGTAGCGTCTAGGACCGTGCCTACTGCCAAACGCCCTATGTCGAGGGACGATGATCTACTCTCTACGCGACCCGGCGTCAACTCCCTATCGCAACGAAACCGCAATCGAGGCGCCGCGCGGCATCAGGTTGCAACGGCGCTCGCGTCACTGACGCGATGTTCGAATGCTGCCGCCATCAACGCACGGGTGTAGGCAGCCTCCGGATGATCAAAAACCTTGTCGGCCGGTCCCTGCTCGACGACCTTGCCATCCTTCATGACGATCAAATCGTGGGCGAGGGCACGCACTACCTTCAGATCGTGACTGATGAAAAGATAAGCGAGCTGGTGCCGCGCCTGGAGGTCGCGCAGCAAATCGACGATCTGCGCCTGCACAGACACGTCAAGGGCACTGGTCGGTTCGTCCAGCACGACAAACCGCGGTTTCAGCACCATCGCACGAGCGATGGCGATCCGCTGCCGCTGCCCGCCGGAGAACTCGTGCGGGTAGCGGTCGGCCATGCGCGATTCTAAACCGACCTCATCCAAGACCTGCTCGATCATCCGGTCGAATTCGGCGCGGGTGTCTGCCAGCCGATGAACGCGCAAGCCCTCACCCACGATTTGACGAACGGAGAGGCGCGGCGAAAGCGAGGAGAACGGATCCTGAAAGACGATTTGCATTTCGCGGCGCAGAGGACGCAATCTCTTGCCGGAATAGCCGCGCAGATCTTTGCCACGAAACCGCAGGGCGCCTTCAGACTGTTCGAGCCGGAGCAGCGCGAGGCCGAGCGTGGTCTTCCCGCTGCCGCTTTCGCCCACGACACCGAGGGTATGCCCCTCGCGTACCGAAAGCGAAATCCCGTCCACCGCTTTGATATGTCCCACCGTCCGACGTAGGATCCCGCGCCTGATCGGAAACCAGACCTTCACGTCATCGCCTTCGGCCGTCTTCGGCGCACCAGCCGGCCCGGGATCTGGCCGCCCCTTGGGTTCGGCAGCCAAAAGGTGACGGGTATAGGGGTGGCGAGGGTTTTCAAAGATCCTCTCGGTCTGGCCGGTCTCGACGATCTCGCCGTTCGTCATAACGCAAATGCGGTCGGCCACACGCCGGACGATGCCAAGATCGTGGGTAATCAGCAGGACTGCCATGCCAAGCCTGCGCTGGAGATCCTGGAGCAGTTCTAGGATCTGCGCCTGAATGGTGACGTCGAGCGCAGTTGTCGGCTCATCGGCGATCAGCAAATCCGGATCGTTGGCCAAAGCCATGGCAATCATGACCCGCTGGCGCTGCCCGCCGGAAAGCTGATGCGGATAGCTGGCGAGCCGGCTTTCGGGATCCGGTATTCCCACCAGCCGCAGGAGTTCCAGCACCCGCGCCCGCGTTCGCTCCGGCGACAGTCCCTTATGGACGCGCAGAACCTCGCCGATCTGCTTGTAGACGGTATGCAGGGGATTGAGCGCCGTCATCGGCTCTTGAAAGATCATGGCAACTCGATTGCCGCGGATGCTGTGCAGCACCCGCTTTGAAGCGCCGACTAACTCAGTCCCGTCGAACTTGATCGATCCACTCGGATGACTGGCTGGCGGATAAGCCAGGAGTTGCAGCACCGATAAGGCGGTCACGGACTTGCCTGACCCGCTTTCTCCCACCAGCGCGACGGTCTCACCCTTGGCAAGGTCGAACGAAACCCCACGGACCGCGTCCACCGTCTCACTGCCGGTACGGAAGGCGACCCTCAGGTCGCGGACTTGCAAGAGGGGTTCGCTCATAGGCCGAGCTTCCGCGGATCGAAGGCATCACGCACGGCTTCCCCGACGAAAACCAGCAGGGAGAGGAGAACAGCGATGGTAAAAAACCCGGTCAGGCCAAGCCAGGGCGCCTGCAGGTTGGCCTTCCCCTGCGCCAGAAGGGCGCCGAGCGAAGGCGAACCTGGCGGCAGGCCAAAGCCCAGATAGTCCAGCCCGGTCAAGCCGGTAATCCCCGCCAGGAGCGAGAACGGCAGGAAAGTAAGAGTCGCGACCATGGCATTCGGCAGGACGTGCCGGAAAATGATCGTAAGGTTGCTTACGCCCAGCGCCCGCGCCGCCCGAACATAGTCGAAATTCCGCGCACGCAAAAACTCCGCCCGCACGACGCCGACAAAGCCCATCCAGCCGAAAAGAAGCATGATGCCAAGAATCGTGAAGAAACCGGGCACAATTACGCTGGACAGAATGATCAGGATGAAGAGCGTGGGCAGACTGGCCCAAATCTCAATAAAGCGCTGAAAAAGCAGGTCCAGCCAACCGCCGTAAAACCCCTGCACCGCGCCAGCGCTCACGCCAAGCAACGCGCTCAAGGCCGTGAGCGTCAGACCGAAGATGACCGAGATGCGGAAGCCGTAGATCAGATTCGCCATCACATCGCGGGCCTGATCGGAAGAGCGTCGTGTAGGGAAAGAGTGTTCAGAGCCGTGTAGATCTC
>CAYYSC010000325.1:0-4347 GCA_964474065.1 uncultured Rhodospirillales bacterium
CGCCAGACCGACGGGTGAGAGCGGATTGTGCGGCACGACCATCACGTTGTGCGCTTCCGCGATCGCTGCGACCTTCTTCGAGCCCGTGATGCCGCCGCACAGGCAAACGTCCACCCGCGCATACTCGACTGCGTTCCGGCTGAACAGGGCCTGAAACTCATATAGCGTGGTGAAGCGCTCGCCAGTAGCAATGGGCACGGGAATGCGGTCGGCGATGCGGGCCATGCTGTCCGGGTCTTCCGGGCGCATCGGATCCTCAATGAACATCGGGTGGAATTCCTCGATCCCGCGCGCGAAAACCACCGCTTCTGCCGGCGTCAGGCGGCGGTGGATTTCGATGCAAAGGTCCATGTCGTCGCCCGCCGCTTCCCGCATTTGCCGGACGTTATCGATGGCTTCCCGCATCTTTTTGACGTGCGACTTGAAGTAGACCTGATCCTCCCCCTCGTCCAGGAACGGGTTGATGTGACCGACGGCGGTGAAACCGGCTTCTTTCTTGCGCTTCAGGTCGGCGACCACGCCTTCGATCGTCTTTTCGTAGACATGGCCGTAAACTCGTGCCCTGTCCCGCGTCGGCCCGCCAAGGAGCTGGTAAACCGCGGCGCCCAGCGCCTTGCCCTTGATGTCCCACAGCGCGATGTCGATGGCGGAGATGGCGGCGTTGATGGCGTGCCCTTGGAAGTACGCGAAGCGGTGCATCATTGCCCAATGATGCTCGATCGGGAACGGGTCCTTGCCTTCCAGGTACGTCGCAAACTTCTGGACCGCCGTCACCGACGCTTCGATATGCCCCCAGGCGCCGCCCTCGCCGACGCCATGAATGCCGGCATCCGTTTCGATGCGCACCAGCAGAAACTGGCCGGCGTGAATGGGCGTGATCTTGGTGATTTTCATCGGGCGGCTTCCTGATCGGGTGGGTTTCACGGCGTTATAGAGCAGGACGGCCCGGCTTCCCAACCGCCGCTTGAGCCGCAGGCGCCGCCGCGCTACCTCTTGCCGCCAACCAACGACGGCGAACCTAGCGGAGCTTTTCCCATGGCCGAACCCCTGTGGCATCCAACCGAAGCGGACGTGGCCGCCAGTCACATGCGCGCCTTCATGCGCCTGGCCGCGCAACCCTCCGGCCAGGAGTTCCAAGGCTACCACGACCTGCACGCCTGGAGTGTGGCGCAACCGGAGGCTTTCTGGACTGCGGTATGGAATTATTGCGGCGTGAAGGCCGAGACCCGCGGCGAGCGGGTGATCGTTGATAGAGACCAGATTCCGAGGACACGGTTCTTCCCGGATGCGAAACTGAACTACGCCGAGAACCTGCTCTCCCAGACCGGTGGGGCAGCGGCATTGGTGTTTCGGCGGGAGGATGGCTACGCCTACAACTGGTCGTGGGACGAATTGCGCGAGTTTGCGGGTCGCGTTTCTCAGTCGTTGAACCAGCACCACATTGGCGAGGGCGACAGGGTCGCTGCCTACCTGCCGAACATGCCGGAAGCGATTGGCGCGATGTTGGGCGCGGCGGCGGGCGGCAGGGTTTGGTCTTCCTGCTCCCCGGATTTCGGGGTGCAGGGCGTGCTCGACCGGTTCGGCCAGATCGGGCCGAAAATTCTCTTCGCGGTCGATGGCTACATGTACAACGGCAAGCGGATCGACATCCGGCCAAAGGTGGCGGAAGTGATGCGTTCCCTCGACACCTGTGACTGGGTCGTCATGATTCCGTTCCTGGACGAGGAGCCCGACCTGTCCGGCATTCCGCGCGCCGTCTCTCTGAAGGACTTTCTGTCGTGGAGCGAGCCGGCGGAACTGACGTTCAAACAGCTTCCGTTCGATCACCCGCTTTACATCCTGTTTTCGAGCGGTACCACCGGCGTTCCCAAGTGCATCGTCCACCGGGCCGGCGGGGTGATGATGAAGCACCTGACCGAGCACGTTCTGCACACCGACCTGCATGTCGGCGACCGGCTGTTCTACTTCACCACGCTGGGCTGGATGATGTGGAACTGGCTTTGCGGCGGCCTCGCGGCGGGGGCAACGCTGATGCTTTACGACGGTTCGCCCTTCCACCCGGACGCAAATGTGCTCTGGGACTTCATCGCAGACGAGAAGTGCACGGTCTACGGCACGTCGGCCAAGTACATTGACGCGCTGAACAAGGCGGGCGTGAAGCCGCGCGAGACCCATGATCTCGCCGCCCTGCGCTCCATGCTGTCCACCGGCAGCGTCTTGGTGCCGGAGGCATTCGACTACATCTATGCCGACATCATGCCGAACGGGCAGCTTGCCAGCGTCTCCGGTGGCACGGATCTTTGCGCCTGCTTGGTATCCGGGAATCCGCTCGGCCCCGTCTGGCGCGGCGAAATCCAATGTCCCTCGCTCGGCATGGCGACGGATGTTTTCACGGACGAGGGCACAGCGGCGCCGCCGGGCGAAAAGGGCGAGTTGGTCTGCTCCAACGCTTTTCCCTCCATGCCGCTTGGCTTCTGGAACGATCAGGACGACGAGCGCTACCGCGCCACCTATTTTGAGCGGTTCCCGAATGTCTGGCACCAGGGCGATTACGCGGCCTGGACCGAGCATGGTGGCATGATGATTTTCGGGCGCTCGGATGCCACCCTGAATCCTGGCGGCGTGCGCATCGGCACGGCGGAGATCTACCGCCAGGTGGAGCAGTTGAACGAGGTAGTTGAGTCCCTGGTCATCGGACAGGAATGGGACAACGACACTCGCGTCGTCCTGTTTGTTCGTCTGCGTGAGGGGCTGGAGCTTGACGATGAGTTGGAGAAGCGGATCCGCCAGCGTATTCGCGAAGACGCCTCGCCACGGCATGTGCCGGCCAAGATCGTGCAGGTGACGGACATCCCGCGCACGCGAAGCGGCAAGATCGTGGAGCTCGCCGTGCGGGACGTGGTGCATGGCCGACCGGTCAAGAACCAGGAGGCGCTGGATAATCCCGAAGCGCTGGAGCAATTCAGGGACCGGCCCGAATTGACAACCTGAACCGAGGAGCGAGGCTCCGGCCGGTCCGGAGGGGGCCGGCCGGAAACAAGCTTAGATCTTGCCGAGCACAGCTTCGCGGAAGCGGTTCTTCAGGTAGGCGCCATCCTTTGGCGGCAGCGCAGACGCATCCTGCGCATCGCTGACCTTGAAGTTGACGAACACGGGCCCCGGCTCTTCCCGGCAGATCCGAACGCCTTCGGCCACTCCCGATTCGTCCGTGACCAGCTTCGCGGTCGGGAATCCCGCGCCCGCGGCAATCGCAGTCAGGTCGGTGCCGCGGCCGGTAACCGTTTTTTGCTGCCCGGTCTCGCCGTAACGCTCATTGTCCAGCACGCAGATGGCAAGGTTCGGCAGCCCCTCGGCGGCAGCCGCGGTTAGGGAGCCAAGGCCCATCAGCAGTTCGCCGTCTCCGGTGATGACAAGAACGCGCTTTTCTGGCTGCGCGACGGCGAGACCGATGGCCAATGGCACAGCGCCGCCCATGGCGCCCCACAGGTAGAAGGTACGTGGATCGTCTCCCGCGGCGCAGCAGTCGTAGCAGGACTGGCCGAGCCCCGGCACCACCAGCAGATCCTCTCCACGGTCGGTGAGCAGCTTCGCGACAACCTCGCGGCGATTTAGAACACCCATGATATCAGTCCTCTGCGAAGATCTTGGCGCCGATCAGGCGCTGGCTGAGCAGCACCGCTACGGCGGAATTGGTGTAGTAGGCGAAGCGGAGGGCAGTCGCGACGGTATCCTTCACCTCCTCAGGCTTGCTGCAGCGGTAACAAACGACTCCCGCCAACTCCAGGTGGCCTTGCGTGGTCTGGCCCATCGGTACCTGCCAAGTGTTCCACTCACCCCATTCGCCGCGCATGGTCACGAGCGTCACCAGCGGGAACTGGCAGTTTTTCATAAGGGAGAGCATGTTGATGGTGTTGCCCACGCCGGACGACTGCATCAGCAGGACGCTCTTCTGACCGCCCAGCCAGGCGCCAGCCATCATGGCGATCCCGTCTTCCTCGGTGGTGAGCGAAACGGCCCGCATGTTGTTGGCGGCATGGCACCGGTCGATCAGGCGGGCATGCCCTGCATCCGGGACGTAGGCGACCTGACGAACGCCGGCCTCCTGCAGACAGTCGAATATATCGTCGCGCCACTCGCTCATTGCGGGACTTTCCTTGTGCCGGGTCGAGGGAACGGTCCTGGAGAAAAGCGACAGGACCGGGTTGAGCGTCAAAAACCACAGCGGCCCGCAAACAGGCAAGCCTTCAGCTGCAAAACCGTGTAGGGAAGCGCTCCATGTCCGGTATTACCCCCTTGCCCTCCACCTATCCCCGTCTGCGGATTGCCCTCTACTATTCCTGCATGTTC
>CAYYSC010000326.1:0-4318 GCA_964474065.1 uncultured Rhodospirillales bacterium
TGTCGATAGTTTCATGGTGGTGGTGTTCGGGGGTGTCGGCAATTTGGCCGGTACTCTGGTGGCTGCCATGAGCCTCGGCGTTCTTAACAAGTTTCTGGAGCCAGTCGCGGGTGCGGTGTTGGGCAAAGTGGTGGTGCTCGTGCTTGTGATCCTGTTCATTCAGCGGCGACCGCGCGGCCTATTCGCGCTCAAGGGCCGGGCGGAGGAGGCTTAAGTCATGGAAGCCTCCCGCCAACCCTTGCTCACCCAGGCTGGGTGGGCGCGCTTCGTTCTCTGCGTGTTTCTTGCCGCCATCTGCGTGCCGGCCCTGAATCTGGCAGTGGATCCTTCGAGCAACGCGCACCTCCCGGACTACGTCATTCCGCTGCTCGGCAAATACCTATGCTTCGCCCTGCTGGCGGTTGCTCTTGACCTGGTCTGGGGGTATGCGGGCATTCTTTCGCTCGGCCACGGTGCCTTTTTCGCCCTCGGCGGCTATGCCATGGGCATGCACTTGATGCGGGCCATCGGGGATCGCGGCGTCTACGGCAATCCGGAACTGCCGGACTTCATGGTGTTCCTGAACTGGCAGGAACTGCCGTGGTATTGGCACGGCTTCGACAGCTTCCCGTTCGCCCTGCTGATGGTGGTGCTAGCGCCGGGCGTGCTGGCCTTTTTGTTCGGCTGGCTCGCCTTTCGCTCGCGGATTACCGGCGTCTACTTCTCGATCATCAGCCAAGCAATGGTATTCGCGCTGATGCTGGCCTTCTTCCGCAATGATTTCGGCTTCGGCGGCAACAACGGCCTGACCGACTTCAAAGACGTGCTCGGTTATGACTTGGCTGCACCCCAAACCCGAATGGCCCTTTACATGTTGAGCGTGCTGGCGCTGGCAGGTGGTTACCTGCTTTGCCGTTTCATCGTCACTTCGAAGCTTGGTCGGGTCATGCTTGCCGTTAAGGATACCGAGTCCCGGGTACGCTTCCTTGGATATCGTCCGGCGAATGCAAAGGTAGTGGCCTTCACGGCTTCCGCGATGCTGGCCGGGATTGCGGGCGCGCTTTATGTACCGCAAGTCGGCATCATCAATCCCAGCGAGTTCTCGCCCGCTGTCTCCATCGAAATCGCGATCTGGGTGGCGATCGGTGGCCGCGGCACCCTTTATGGCGCCATCTTTGGAGCGGTGCTGGTTAATATGGCAAAGTCCTACCTGACCGGCGTCGCCGCGGAGACATGGCTGTTCTTTCTCGGCGCGCTGTTCATTTTCGTTACCCTGTTCCTGCCTGCAGGCTTGGTTGGTGTGGCCAAGGAAACTCGAAAGATCGGTGACTGGCTCGATCCGAGGCGGAGAGATGCGGCCGCTGCAGTGGCAGGAAGGGGGCCGGCCCATGGCTGACGCGACACACCTCTATCTGGACAACGTGACCGTCAGTTTCGACGGCTTCAAGGCGCTGAACGCCTTATCGCTGACAGTCGAAAAGGGCGAGCTCCGCTCGATCATCGGCCCGAACGGCGCCGGCAAGACGACGATGATGGATGTCGTCACGGGCAAAACGAGGCCGGACACGGGAACCGTCCGGTTCGACGATCACCTTGACCTGACCCGGCTGGATGAGCCCGCCATCGCTCTGCTCGGCATCGGCCGCAAGTTCCAGAAGCCGACCGTGTTCGAGAACCTTACCGTGTTCGAGAACCTGGAACTAGCGGCGAAGGGCAATCGGAACGCTGTCGCCTGCCTGTTCGCACGGCTGTCGGGGGCGCAGCGCGCCGCCATCGAGGAGACGCTGGAAACCATCCGTCTCGGCGACCGACGGCACGCGCTCGGCGGGGGTTTGAGCCACGGCCAGAAGCAGTGGCTGGAGATCGGCATGCTGCTGATCCAGGACGCGGAACTGCTCCTGCTGGACGAGCCTGTCGCCGGGATGACCGATGCCGAGACGGAACAGACCGCCGAACTGATCTACCGGCTGAAGGGTAAGCACACACTGGTCGTGGTGGAGCATGACATGGCCTTCGTCCGGGCGCTGGGCGCCAAGGTGACGGTACTGCATGAAGGCAGCGTGCTTGCCGAAGGCTCCATCGACCGCGTGCAGAGCGACGCGCGGGTCATCGAAGTGTATTTGGGGCGCTAGCCATGCTGACCGTCCAAAACCTGCACCTGCATTACGGCGCATCGCACATTCTGCGCGGTATTTCCCTGGAGGCCCGGCCGGGCGAGGTCACCTGCATCATGGGGCGGAATGGCGTCGGCAAGACCTCGCTGCTTCGCGCCATTCTGGGCCTGCATCCCTCAACCCAGGGCCGCATCGTTTGGGATGAGCGGGATGTGACCGGTCTTGCCGCGCACAAGCGGGCTCGGCTGGGTTTTGCGAATGTTCCGCAGGGCAGGGACATCTTTCCACGCCTGACGGTGGCGGAGAACCTCCGCACCGGCTTCGGCGCGGCGCCCGCCGGCCAGAAGTTCGTGCCGGATAGCGTGTTCGAATTGTTCCCGGTCCTGAAGGACATGCTTGCCCGCCGCGGCGGCGATCTTTCGGGAGGACAGCAACAGCAACTCGCCATTGCACGCGCCCTGGTAATGCGGCCGAAACTGTTGGTGCTGGACGAACCGACCGAGGGCATCCAACCTTCCATCATCAAGGACATCGGGCGAGTCATCGCCGACCTTGCGGCTGCGGGCGAAATGGCGATCATCCTGGTAGAGCAATACTTCGAGTTTGCGCGCGACCTGGCCGACCGCTTCGCCGTGATGGAACGGGGCGAAGTGGTATTGTCTGGTACGCGCGCGGAAATGGTGGAGGCGGATGTACGCCGAACCCTTACCATCTAGCGGGGGTGAGATGGCACAGTCGTCGGTAGCCCGTCCGTCGCCCCGGTTGCAGCGCTCACGCGGCCGCGCCTGCGTGCGCTTCGAGCGGAACGACGCCGGCCGTACGATGCTGGCTGATCTGCACCAGGCCGCGCCCTGCCGGGCTCTGCTGCCGGCAAGCGAGGACCTGCCGACGGCGGTGTTCGCGGCTACCTGCGGCGGGCTCACGAGTGGCGACGCCATAACATTCGATATGACCGTGGGAAGGCAGGGGGAAGCCATTGCCACCACTCAAGCCGCAGAACGGCTCTACCGCGCGAGGGCGGGGGATGAGCCTGCGCGGATCGACAGTCGCGTGACGGTCAGGGAGAGGGCTTATGCTGAATGGCTGCCGCAGGAGACAATCCTGTTCGATGGCTCGGCCCTGTCTCGGCGCACCGTGTTCGATTTGGCTGACGACGCACAGGTTCTCGCGTGCGAGCTTCGGGTGCTCGGCCGCGCCGCGCATGGCGAGGTATTCCGGCAAGGTTTCTTGAGCGACCGGATCGAGGTCAGACGGGGCGGAAAGCTCGAATGGCTGGATGCGCTACGACTGGGCAGCAGGCTCGAACATTCGCTTGCAAGCCGCGTCGGGTTCGGTGGCCACTTGGCTATCGCCACCGTCGTCTACAGCGCCCCGGCGGCGGGCGGACATGCCGCGGCCGCACGCGACATCCTTGAAGAAGAGACGCGGGCGAAGGCTGCTGCATCTGGCTGGGAGAACACCCTGATCGTCCGCTTCCTGGGGGTGGACGCCTTCAGCCTGCGCCGCGCCGTTGCGCGTTTCGTGACGGGATTTCGGGCCCGCCTCGGCCGGGCGCCGATCATGCCCCGATTTTGGTCCCTATAGAGAATTGGAAGAGCCAAGGAGCCGGTCATTCGATGCGCCTGACACCTCGTGAAAAAGACAAGCTGCTGGTCGCCATGGCGGCAGAGGTCGCCCGCAAGCGCCTCTCCCGTGGCGTCAAATTGAACTATCCGGAGGCTGTCGCACTGATCACGGATTTTGTGGTGGAGGGCGCCCGGGATGGCCGCTCTGTCGCGGACCTCATGCAAACGGGGGCCCAGGTCATCAGCCGCGAGCAGGTGATGGAGGGCATCGCCGAGATGATCCACGACGTGCAGGTGGAGGCCACGTTCCCCGACGGCACCAAACTCGTCACCGTTCACGAACCGATCCGTTGAAGGAGAGTACTGCCATGAAACGTCTTGCCTTTATTCTATACGGTGTTCCAGGCCTCGCTGTTGCCCATCCCGGCCATGACGCGCCATTGTTCCACACCCACCAGTGGGAGATCGGTCTTGCCCTGGCTGCCGCGGCCGTGATGGCAGTGCTCGTCTACCGGATCTACAGGAAGAAGAAATGATTCCGGGGGAAGTGATCACCGCGGGCGGCGGCCTGACCCTCAATGAGGGACGGGATTTCATCACTCTGACGATCGCCAATACCGGCGACCGGCCGGTGCAGGTGGGCAGCCACTACCATTTCGC
>CAYYSC010000327.1:0-2451 GCA_964474065.1 uncultured Rhodospirillales bacterium
CTGGTACAGGGCCACGCCCGCTTTCTCGATCCGCACACGCTGGAGATCGATGGGGGGGAGCGGATCCACGCCGATCGGGTCGTAATCGCCGCCGGCTCCCGGCCGGTGTGGCCCAAGCAGTTCGAGGGGGCAGGGGACCGCCTGATCGTGAGCGAGGATGTCTTCGAATGGGAAGACTTGCCCGAATCGGTCGCGGTCTTCGGGGGCGGGGTAATCGGGCTGGAACTCGGCCAGGCCCTGGCACGACTCGGCGTCCGGGTCCGTCTTTTTGGCAAGTTCGGGGACGTAGGTGCGCTGACTGACCCGGAAGTCAAAACGGCGGCAGTCGAAGCGATCCGGCGCGAATTTCCTTTCGATCCGGACGCCGATGTGAAGGCAATCTGCCGTGAAGGCGATGCCGTGCGTATCAGCTTCGTCGAAGCAGGCGCCGAGCGCGAAGAACGCTTCGATTATCTGCTCGCCGCGACGGGGCGCAAACCCAACCTCGATGGGCTTTCGATCGAAAATACGGGTCTGGAGCTGGACAATTCGCGAGTGCCAGTGTTCGACCCGCTTACCATGCGTGCAGGCGAAAGCCACATCTTCATGGCCGGTGACAGTTCGAACCGCATCCCTCTCCTGCATGAAGCGGCGGATGACGGCCGCATCGCCGGCGTTAACGCAGCGCATTATCCAGAGGTGCTGGTACATCGCCGCCGCGCCCCACTGAGCATCGTGTTCTCCGAGCCGAACATCGCGACCGTCGGCCAGACGCGGGCTGCTCTTCAGGACACGGGCTGCAATTATGCGGTCGGGGAGGTGGATTATTCCCGGCAAGGACGGTCGCGGGTCATCGGCGAAAACGCAGGGCTCCTGCGTGTTTACGGGGAGCCGGGGACGGGCCTGTTCTTGGGTGCGGAGCTGGCGGCGCCGCGGGGCGAACACCTTGCGCACTTGCTCGCATGGGCGCTGCAGGCGCGCCTTGACGTGCCTGCGATGTTAGAAATGCCCTTCTATCATCCGGTCATCGAAGAAGGATTGCGCACCGCCCTTCGCGATCTCTGCGCCAATCTGCGTTTGAGCCCGCCAGCGCCTTCCGGCACGGTTGAGTGCGGCCCTGGAGGATAATTTCCGCCAACGGCCGAATCTTGCAGGACCGAAAGGGCATGCTGTTGCGCTGGTCCATTTCAGAAGCATTATTCCCGATCTGATTAACCGGTGGGCAACACGCATTGAATTTCTGCTAAAAATCTAAGCGAAATTTCCGATGTAGGCATTTCTGCCTGGATTTTGTGCAGAATTTAAGCTTGCGATTTCAGCAGCCTTGCACGGTTTCCTTCCACCCCCCGAAAAATCTTTTGAATTCAGGAATTTAATTTTTTTGGCATGGCGTTTGCTTTGCGGGAAACATTGCCAGTTCCTAAAGGAGTTCTCCACCTATGGCGCTTTCCCGATTTTTACGCCGGCTGACGATTGCGGGCGCTTCGGCTGCCGCGCTCGCGGCTGGCCATGCCGCGCAGGCTGCCGATACCATCAAGGTTGGTGTCCTGCATTCCCTTTCGGGCACTATGGCGATCAGCGAGACAACGCTCAAGGACGCCATGCTCATGCTCATCGACGAGCAGAACAAGAAGGGGGAGCTGCTCGGCAAGCAACTGGAGCCGGTCGTGGTCGATCCCGCTTCAAATTGGCCTCTGTTCGCGGAAAAGGCACGTGAGCTGATCACGCAGGAGCAGGTCGACGTGGTGTTCGGCTGTTGGACCAGCGTCAGCCGCAAATCGGTGCTGCCGGTGTTCGAGGAGTTGAACGGACTGCTGTTCTACCCCGTGCAATACGAGGGCGAAGAAAGCTCCCGTAATGTGTTCTACACTGGCGCCGCGCCAAACCAGCAGGCCATTCCCGCCGTCGAGTACCTGATGAGCGAGGATGGCGGCAGCGTTGAGCGCTGGGTGCTGGCTGGTACGGACTATGTCTATCCCCGCACGACCAACAAGATCCTCGAGTCGTTCCTGAAGCAGAACGGCGTTGCGGATGAAGACATCGTGATCAACTACACGCCGTTCGGACATTCCGACTGGCAGACAATCGTAGCGGACATCAAGGCGTTTGCCTCCGAAGGCAAAAAGACTGCCGTGGTCTCCACAATCAACGGTGACGCCAATGTGCCCTTCTACAAAGAGTTGGCGAACCAGGGCATCGACGCGACGGATGTGCCAGTGGTGGCCTTTTCCGTCGGTGAGGAGGAACTGGCCGGCATCGACACATCGAACCTGGTCGGTCACCTCGCGGCCTGGAACTACTTCATGAGCGTGGACACGTTCGAGAACGAGGAGTTCATCGAGAAGTGGCACGCATTTATCGGCGATGAGAGCCGGGTGACCAACGACCCGATGGAGGCCCACGCCATCGGTTTCCAAATGTGGATGCAGGCCGTGCAGCAAGCGGGCACGACCGACGTCGATGCCGTCCGGC
>CAYYSC010000327.1:2461-4298 GCA_964474065.1 uncultured Rhodospirillales bacterium
GCGATGTATGGCCAGACTGTTCGCTCGCCCTCTGGCTTTGACGTCGTGATGAATACCAATCATCACCTTTCGAAGCCCGTACTGATCGGTGAGATTCAGGACGACGGACAGTTCGAGATCGTCTGGGAAACGGACAGGCCGATCGTCGGGGACGCCTGGACCGACTATCTGCCGGAAAGCGCAAAGCTGACCGCCGACTGGACGTATCCTTGGGTTTGCGGCAACTGCGAGCAGCCGAAATACGGTCCGAAGAACAACTGAGGTCATTCCCGTCTGCCTGATTCCCGGGAGGCTGCAAGGGCTGTCCGGGGTCTCCATCCGAGCCTGGCTCTGGGGAGGCCCCGGCTGTCCATTCCGACCGGGGATCGAGTTCGCCCCTGTCTCTGATTTCCTCCGTTCCTTTCCCGAACACGCCCAAGAAGCGAAGCAGTCAATGCGCCTGTTTGTTGGAATTCTTTTAACCGTGTTGGCCGTGGCGGCCACGCCTGCACAGGCCGACCCGATGGCCGATGCGGTCGCGAAGCTGCCGGAAGGCGGTTACAGCGATCGGGTCGCCCATATCGAGACCATCGCCACGCTCGGCGATCCTCGAGCCATCCCCCTTCTGGAAGCCCTCGGCGAAGGCGACCTGCATGTCCGCGAGAGCGATGCGCAACTTGTTGTCGTCCGTCGCGAGGGGCGGCAGCGCTTCGCATTCGACCCTTATACCGGCGAAAGGCTCGGCGAAGTCGACCGTCGCGAGACGGACAAGATCCGAGTCAATAACCGGGTGCGCGGCGCTGTGGACGAGGCCCTGGCCCAACTGAGACTCGCCAGCGCAGATCCGGAGACGCGCCGTGCCGCGGCGGAGGAAGCGGCGAAATTCGGCTCCCCCGCGATGCTCGCCCGCCTGCGCGATGCGCTCGAAAGAGAGCAGGTGCCGGGGGTCAAGGCGGCCATGCAGAACGCGCTGATCACGGCTGAACTCGCCGCCGGCACGCCGGAGGAGCGCATCGCCGCTGTCGACCGGCTCTCCGGCAGCCTCGATCCGGCTGTCCGTGCCCTGCTTGGCCAGGTCCAGAACGACGCGGACGCGGAACCGGAAGTTCGGGCCGCCGCCGCCCGCGCTATCGAGAAGATCGAGTCCCAACGGGCGTGGTTGGATACAGGGCTGGCGGTCTTTCAGGGCGTTTCCCTCGGCTCCATTCTGCTGCTGGCGGCCATGGGGCTTGCCATCACCTTCGGCGTGATGGGCGTGATCAATATGGCGCATGGCGAGATGATCATGCTCGGTGCCTACAGCACTTTCGTGGTGCAGGAGGCGTTCCGGGCTTTCATGCCACCTGCACTCTTCGATGCCTATCTCGTTGCGGCCATTCCGATCGCATTTCTCGTAGCGGCCGGGGCCGGCATCGCGATGGAGAGGAGCGTGATCCGCTATCTCTACGGCCGGCCGTTGGAAACCTTGCTCGCGACCTGGGGCATCAGCCTGATCCTGCAGCAGGCGGTGCGCAGCATTTTTGGCGCCACCAATCGCCAAGTGGCGAATCCGCATTGGATGAGCGGCGGTGTCGAAGTCATCGGCGGGGTGATTCTTACCTACAACAGGATTTGCATTATCGGCTTCAGCTTGGTCGTGCTGGGCTTGGTAGTCGTCGTGCTCCGGCGCACGCATTTCGGCCTGGAGATGCGGGCTGTCACTCAGAACCGGGGCATGGCGCGCACCATGGGCATCGATTCGAGCCGCGTGGATGCGCTCACCTTTGGCCTGGGCTCTGGCGTGGCGGGAATTGCGGGCGTCGCACTCAGCCAAGTCGGGAATGTCAGCCCGAACTTGGGCCAACTCTACATTGTCGAT
>CAYYSC010000328.1:0-4296 GCA_964474065.1 uncultured Rhodospirillales bacterium
TCCCCTGGTGCGACGCCCGGAATATCGCCCGGCAACTGTAGCGCCGCCGCGACGCCCTCCGCTTCCAGCAGACGCATGGCGCGCATGACCGCTTCCGACTGCCCCTGGTTCTCCGGCTCCCCCTCGGTCCGGGCGCCATAGCGGGATGCCAGCGCTGCGGCTTCGGGCTCTTTGGTCAGCACTAGGACTCCGTCAAGGCCGCTGGCGGTCATCGCAGCCAGAACGTCTTCCACCATGAGCCGGAACAGGGTGCGGCGCTGTTCGGGCGAGAGTACGGGCGCCAGCCGGGTCTTGGCGTCATCGAAATTCTTGACGGGCAGCACGCCCCACATCGGCGTTCAGCCTTCCTGCGGCGGCAGCAGCGCCTGGATCGGCACGTTCAGGGCATTTGCGATCATCTGGAGAATTTCGACAGTCGGCACGGCGTCGTTTTCCTCGAAATGTGCCACATCCTCCTCGTCGAAGCCGATCCAGCCGGCCAGGATCTCTTGGGTGAGACCCCGGTACTCGCGCCAAGCCGCGACCGGATGGGCGCCACCGGCAACCGCCGCGGCCACTTGTTCCGGCACCTCGAAGGCGGGGGCATCCCGGCCGAGCGGATCGCGGGGCTCCGGCTCGCCGATGGCTTCCGCGTCGCCTGTTAACGCCCAGTAGTCCTCGATCGACAGCACGGCATATTGCGGGCGGCCGTTCGCATCCAACAGAAACTGCACGGGTCCTCTGATCAAAAGGCTCCTCCTCTCGGATCGTCCACCAACCAGCGCGATAGCACCGCCACGGGCTCGCCGCTATAGCCGAGCCCTTCGTAAAAGCCGAGGACGGCGTCATTGCCGCTCCGGACCATCAACTCGATCTTGCGGACGCCGCGGCTCCGCAACCATTCTTCTGCCGCGGCCATCAACTCCCGGCCGAGGCCGGTTTTCCGGTGCGACGGTTCCACGGACAGGTAGTAGACCCATCCCCGGTGCCCATCGTCGCCCACCATGACGGACCCCTGCACGGCATCGCCGTCCCTCGCAACAAGCACGGTAGATGATGGGTTGGCCAGGGCGCGATCCAGATCGCCTTCCGGCGGGTTCCAGGGCCGGGTGAGACCGCAAGCCTCCCATAGTGCCAGCACGGCGGCCCGGTCCTGCCCGTGCAACGGCTCGATCCGCATCAGCAGCCAAGCTTGTCCGCAAGTTCGGTGAAACTCCAGGCGGACAGGTCCACCGCGTCAGCGGGCTCAATGTCCGCTTTCCGGTTTTTCGTGCCGAACTCCAGGGGGCGGGCGATGAAGGCGGTGCGCAGGCCCTGCGCCTTCGCCGCCAGCAAGTCGTTGTTGTGCGCCGCGACCATCATCACCTGCTCTGGCGGCAGCATCAGTGCCTCGCACGCGCGGGTGTAGGCTTCCGGCACGGGCTTGTAGGCCTGCACCACTTCCGCGCCCAGGATGACGTCCCAAGGCAGGCCGCCATGCTTGGCCATATTAACCATGAGCGCGATGTTGCCGTTGGACTGGGTGCCGATGATGTATTTCGATTTCAGCCGGATCAGTCCGGGGACCGAATCCGGCCAGGGGGGCAAGCGGTGCCAGGCGGTATTGAGAGAGTCAATGTCGGCTTCAGAGAGGCCGGTGATCTTGTATTCCTCCAGCACCTCCAGCAGGTTTTCCCGGTGCAGGATGTCCAGGCGAACGAACGGTCGCTCGCCGGACCGGATGGGCTCCATCGAAGGCTGGTAGCGGCCGCGCCAAGTATCGGCAAAGGCCTCCCAGTCCAGCTTGTAGCCCTTCGGCCCGAGAAACGCCTCCGCCTCCCGCGCGATCCCGCGGCGCCAGTCGACCACGGTGCCGAACACGTCGTAGATGAGGGCTTTCACGTCTTGCATAGGGCCTTTCTCCGGGTGACGGGGTGTGCAGCAGCCGCGAACTCTAGTGCGTCTCTCTGCCCTTGTCCTCCCCCAATGCTGGTGCGCGCGTCCGGGCTCGACCGTGATCGGCAGAGCCGTTAAGCATGCGACAGCATCCGCACGAGGGCCCCCGCCGCCATGCCTGTCTCCATGATCGATTCCGCCATTTTCCGGGATTTCTTCGGCACCGCCGCCATGCGCGAGGTCTTTTCGGACGAGGGCATGCTTCAGGCCTATTGCGAGGTTGAGGCGGCGCTTGCCGTCGTGCAAGGCAGGCTCGGCCTGATCCCGCGGGAAGCAGCCGATGCGATCCCGGCGGCGTCGAAGGTCGAAAATCTCGATCTCCAAGCCATCAAAAGTGAGACCGAGATTGTGGGCTATCCCATCCTGCCCCTGGTGCGTGCCATCGCGAAAGCATGTCCGGACCGCTCGGGAGAGTACGTCCACTGGGGTGCCACCACCCAAGACATCATGGACTCCGGCTTCGCCCTGCAGTTAAGGGCGGCCCTCAAAATCGTTGACGCCGAGTTAGGCGAGCTGGCCGCGAACCTCGCCAAGCTGGCGGTCGATCATCGGGACACGGTCATGGCCGGGCGCACCCATCTCCAGCACGCCCTGCCGGTGACCTTTGGCTATAAGGCGGGGGTCTGGCTTTCGGCCATCGACCGGCACCGGGAGCGTTTAGCGCAGCTGCGCCCCCGGGTGGAGGTCGGCCAGTTCGCGGGTGCGGCAGGCACGCTTGCGTCCTTGGGCGAGGACGGGCTCGCAGTCTCGGACGCGCTGATGGATGAGCTTGGCTTGGGTAAGCCCTCCATGCCTTGGCACGTGGCACGCGATGGCGTGGCGGAGTCGGTGAATTTCCTGGGTCTCGTCAGCGGCACGCTCTCCAAGATCGCGACGGACATCATGCTGATGATGGCCACGGAAACGGGCGAGGCATTCGAACCCTTCGTGCCGGGCCGCGGCGGCAGTTCGACCATGCCGCAGAAACGCAACCCGATTTCCTGCGAACTGATCCTGGGCTCGGGCAAGGTGATCCGTCAGCATGCGGCGGTGGTCATGGACGCGATGGCCGCCGATTTCGAGCGCGCGACGGGCCCTTGGCACGCGGAATGGATCGCCGTGCCGGAGGCCTTCGTTCTCTCCGCTGGCGTGCTGGCGCAGGCGAACTTCATGCTGTCGGGTCTTCAGGTGAATACGGAGCGGATGCGCTGGAATTTGGACATGACCCAGGGGCTGATCGTATCGGAGGCGGTGATGATGGGCTTGGCCCCCACCCTCGGCCGGCAGACGGCGCACGATGTTGTCTATGACGCCTGCCGGATGGCGAACGAAGAAGGGCTGACCCTGCTTGAAGCCCTGCGCCGGTCGGATGACATCGCGGGCAAACTGCCGGATGCTCAACTGCAATGGCTTTGCGATCCCGGTAACTACCTCGGCCAGAGCCGGGAGATGCTGGATCGCTTCCTGGCCGCCCGCGCTTAGCCGCCGCTTCCAGTGGGCATGCTATCGACCAGGATCATATGCAGATAGCGCGGCCCGTGTGCGCCTCGGATGTTGACCGCCTCGATATCCGCGGTGCCACTGGTTCCGGTCACCAGGGAGAGAATGCGGGGCAGAGCCGGCGTCTCCGGCTCGAACACGCTTTCCAGGTAGCGCCCAATCCTGTCCCTCGGCACGACCGCAACATGGTGCAGCGCCAGGAAATTGTGGAGCATCGGGGTGTCCGGCCTCGAGCGGAAAATCAGGCTGCCGGTTTCGGCTACGCCGCCATCCGCGAGCGTGACTGCCACCGGCTGGTTGGCGTCGATGGGCGTGCCGGCCTCGATTCCTGTCCAATCCAACCCTGCAAGCGCCGGCGCAGCCGCCACTTTCTTGCCAAGATTGTTCTTTTCCAGATAGGCTGCCACCGCGTCCGGCACCTCCGAGAGAGAGGACACCTCGTCCACCGTTGCGGTCAAGCGTTCGGAAGTAGCCATCGTCCGGAAGCGGGCAAGGGTGTCCTGCTCGCCGAAGGTCGGCTGCGTGGCGCTCGCATCGGGCAGCAAGGCATCGCGCTCAGCCTCAATGGTGCGCACCTCTGGCAGGGGAGCGCCGCGGGCTTCCTGCACGCGGCTCATGATGCGGTCGCGGGCGCTGGTCATCGCTGGCCCTGCTTCTGCTTGTACTGTTCCATAAACGTGCCGCCGTGGGGTACCGGGAAGTCGCGTGTGTCGGTCCAGCCCCCCGCAAACGGCAGCCGGGCGATCATTGGCTTTCCGCGTGACCAAAGACGCATGGTTCGGCTCGCCATGGCTGCAGCTCGTCGATAGAGCCAGGGGCGGGCCGCTATTGCCGCCCAGGCTTTTACCGCCCATCGGGAAGGGGCAGGGACCAATTTCCGCCGCCAGGTATCGTCGCGTAGCG
>CAYYSC010000329.1:0-4278 GCA_964474065.1 uncultured Rhodospirillales bacterium
GACGCCGCCGCATTTCTGGGCATTGAGCTTGGTGAAGGCGGGCGAGTATGCCCGGGCCGGCGTGCCCATGCTGCCCGTGGTTGCCGGGGAGGACGCGACGCGACGCCAGATCCTGCTTTACAGTTTGGTTGTCGCTCCGATCGGAATTGCGCCAGCCCTTTTGGGGCTAGGCAGCCCGGCTTACGGGATGATTGCTGCAGCGCTTGGGGCGGTGTTTATCGGCTTGGCCGTGCGGCTCCTGCTGAGGCCGTCTCCCCGGCTCGCGATGGGACTGTTCGGGTACTCGATCCTGTACCTGTTCTCCCTCTTTGCATGGCTGTTGACGGAGCACTTGCTGGGGTTTTGGGTCTGATGACAGGGCGTGATCCGAGAGATCCGGAGCGCCGCCGGCGTTTGCGGAATCGCAATTTGGCGCTGCTTGCCGTCCTTGTCGCCCTGATCGTGTTGTTTTACCTGATGACCATTGTCCAATTTGGCAACGGAGGAGCAGGCGGATGAGGATAGCAAAGACCAATGCGAACCGCCGCATGGGCTTGGTTCTGACCGGCGTCGTCGCAGGGATGGTAGCCCTGTCGTTTGCCGCGGTGCCGCTTTACCGTATCTTCTGTCAAGTGACCGGATTCGGCGGCACGCCCCAGATCGTCGCCGAGAATGCTGTGGAAGTGATGGACCGAACCGTTACGGTGCGCTTCAATGCAGTCACTGATCGTAAGCTCCCCTGGCAATTTCGGCCCGTTCAGCGGTCGGTCGACCTGAAGCTTGGGGAGCAGGGGCTCGCGTTCTACGAAGCGCGCAATCCGAGTGCGCGGCCGGTCGTCGGGACTGCCACGTTTAACGTCACGCCCCTGAAGGCCGGGCAGTATTTCAGCAAGGTGGAATGCTTCTGCTTCACCGAACAGTTGCTGGAGCCGGGGCAGAGCGTCGATATGCCAGTGGCGTTTTACGTCGATCCGCGTCTGAATGACGACCCGAGCATGGATGACGTGAAAACCATCACGCTGTCCTATACCTTCTACCGCGCGGATGCGGAGACGCAGGAATCCGCTCAGCTTGCCCATTCTTTGTCCTCGTCTAACTGAGACCACCGGAGCCGTTAACCGATGGCCGACGCCCACGAACAAAAACACCCTTACCATCTGGTCGACCCGAGCCCGTGGCCGCTGATCGGCGCGATTTCGGGCTTCGTCGCGGCCTGCGGCGCCTTGCTCGTCATGCATTATGACAGCTACTGGCTGCTGATCATCGGAACGCTGATGGTGATCGGCACGATGGTTGGCTGGTGGCGAGACGTCACTGATGAGGCGGAGCATAAAGGACACCATAACAAGGTCGTCCAGGTTGGGCTGCGCTACGGCATGTCGTTGTTCATTGCCTCCGAGGTGATGTTCTTCGCCGCCTTTTTCTGGGCCTTCTTCAATGCGGCGTTGTTCCCCCCAGAAGCGATAGACTTCCAGTGGCCTCCGCCGGGTGTCCAGCCGTTTGACGCCTGGGATCTTCCGTTTCTGAATACGATGATCTTGCTGCTCTCGGGATGCACGGTTACCTGGGCGCATCACGCGCTGTTGCACGGGAACCGGCGGGACACGATTCGCGGACTGGCCATTACCGTTGCCTTGGGCGTGTTGTTCACGATCTTGCAGGCGTACGAGTACAGCCATGCCGCCTTCGGATTCCGCGAGGGAATCTATTCTTCGACGTTCTACATGGCGACTGGTTTCCACGGGTTCCACGTGATTGTCGGCACGATATTTCTGGCCGTGTGCTTGGTCAGGGCGACGCGTGGGCATTTCAAGCAGGACCAACACTTCGGGTTCGAGGCCGCTGCTTGGTACTGGCATTTCGTCGATGTCGTTTGGCTATTCCTGTTCAGCGCCGTCTACATCTGGGGCTCGTAAAAGCCCATTGATGGCTCCGCCGCTGGAGGCTGCGAAGAGCGTCCAGCGTTCGGTCGACTTCCTTGGAGCGTGGACACCGCCTGCTGGGGGCCTGTCTTCAAAATAGAAAAGCCGCCGGCCTTGAGGGCTCGGCGGCTCTTTTTGAGCGCAGAAGCAGTTTGGGTTAGCGGGTTGGGACTGGGTCCGGGCCACTGTAATCGTAAAAGCCGCGGCCGCTCTTCCGGCCGAGCCAGCCTGCTTCCACGTACTTGACCAGGAGCGGGCAGGGGCGGTACTTGCTATCGGCTAAGCCGTCGTAAAGCACCTGCATCACGGCCAGACACGTATCCAGACCGATAAAATCCGCCAGTTCCAACGGCCCCATCGGATGGTTAGCGCCCAGCTTCATGGCCGTGTCGATGGCTTCGACGGAGCCGACGCCTTCGTAAAGAGTATAGACCGCTTCATTGATCATCGGCAGCAGAATGCGGTTAACGATGAAAGCCGGGAAATCCTCCGCGGAGACCGGGCACTTGCCGAGCTTCTTGGTAACGTCCCGGAAAATCTGGACGGTTTCTTCCTCGGTCGCGATACCGCGAATCAATTCGACCAGGTTCATCATCGGGACCGGGTTCATGAAATGAACGCCCATGAACTTTCCCGGGCGGTCTGTGGCCGCTGCAAGCCGCGTGATCGAGATGGAAGAGGTGTTAGTCGCCAACAGTGCATCCGGCCGCAGCATCGGCACTAGTTTCTCGAAGACCTGGCGCTTCACCGTTTCCTTTTCGGTAGCGGCTTCGATAACGAGGTCGCAATCGCTAAATGGCGCGTAGTCCACCGTGGTTTTGATACGGCTCAAGGCTTCCGCCTTGGTGATTTCATCGATCAAGCTGCGGCGGACCTGCCTATCGAGATTGCGGCCCATCACGTCTATCGCCTGTTCGAGGCGGTCTTCGCTGAGGTCCGCCAATACGACATCATAGCCGGCAACCGCACAGACATGGGCAATGCCGTTACCCATTTGTCCCGCGCCGATGACGCCGATCTTCTTTACCATTAATATAGTCCTCGACCCGTTAGCGAAACGCGATGAAGGAGGATACCTTCATCGCGCCGCATGCCGCAAATATGTGCCAAGAAAATCAGGATCAGCCAAGTGCCCGCGGATCCCTTAAATTGTTGGCCTCCTTAGTGAAACGATGACGCCGGGACTCGGCGCTGCGTTAAGCGTTGGCCTTCCGCTTTTTGATCTCTTCGGTAAATTCTGGCACGACGGTGAAGAGATCGCCGATCAGGCCGTAATCCGCAACCTGGAAAATCGGGGCTTCTTCGTCCTTGTTAATGGCGACGATCACCTTCGAGTCTTTCATCCCGGCCAAATGCTGGATCGCGCCGGATATGCCGCAGGCGATGTACAGTTCCGGTGCAACCACCTTGCCGGTCTGGCCGACCTGATAATCGTTGGGCACGAACCCGGCGTCGACCGCCGCGCGTGAGGCGCCAACCGCAGCGCCGAGCACATCGGCGAGGTCTTCGAGGATTGCGAAGTTTTCACCGGAACCCATGCCGCGGCCACCCGAGACGATGATACCGGCCTGGGTCAGCTCGGGACGTTCCGATTCCGTCAGTTCGCGGCCCACAAAGGAGGAAAGGCCCGCGTCGCCAGCCGACTCCACGTTCTCCACGCCTGCGGAGCCGCCGGTAGCAGCGGCGGCCTCGAATGCCGTCGCGCGGACGGTAACGACCTTGATGCTGTCCGAGGACTTCACCGTGGCCAGCGCATTGCCGGCATAGATCGGGCGGACGAACGTGTCGGCGTCCTTGACCTCGCTGATTTCGGAGATCTGCATCATGTCCAGTGCGGCGGCAACCCGGGGCATGATATTCTTGCCCTGAGTCGTCGCGGCGCACAGCACGTGGCTATAATTGCTGGCTAGGCCCGCGATCAGCTTGGACATGTTTTCCGCCAAGCTGTTGCCGTAAACAGGATCGTCTGCGCAGAGCACCTTGGTGATGCCGGCGATTTGACCCCCTGCCGCAGCGACGTCGCCGCAGCCTTCCCCGGCGACGAGCAGGTGGACGTCGGAATCGATTTGGGTCGCAGCCGTGACCGCGTTGCGGGTGGCCGGCGCGATCTGGCCGTCCGAAAGTTCGGCGACTACAAGTACGCTCATCAGATTACCTTCGCCTCCGTCATCAGCTTGTCGACCAGTTCCTGCACGTCGGCCACCTTGCCGCCCCCCTCGCGCTTCGGTGGTTCGGCCACGTTCACCACCTGAAGGCGCGGTGTCGTGTCGATCCCCAGATCGGCGGGAGAGACTTCCTCAATCGGCTTTTTCTTCGCCTTCATGATGTTGGGCAGCGAGGCATAACGCGGCTCGTTCAGGCGCAGGTCCACGGTCAC
>CAYYSC010000330.1:0-4256 GCA_964474065.1 uncultured Rhodospirillales bacterium
TCTTCGAAATTCGGCATTCGGGGCTTAACCGCCCTCCCGTAGCCAGTCGGCAAGTTCGGATAGCCGCGAAAGCCCGATCGGAGCAAGCCCTTTTGCCGTCGCAGCGCGGTTTCCATCCGTGCCGTCGCCACTCGCGGGAGCGAGCGGTGCCAGTGCACGCCGGAAGCCAAGCCGCTCCGCCTCTCGCAGACGCGACGCTTCCTGCCCCACCGGCCGAAGCTCGCCCGAAAGGCCGATTTCGCCGAAAAGCACGAGATCCCGCGGGACCGGCTTGTCGATCAGGGCGGAGACAAGCGCCGCCGACGCGGCAAGATCCGCCGCCGGTTCCGTCAGCCGCAGCCCGCCTGCGACGTTCAGGTATACGTCCCGTCCCTGGAAGTCATAGAGGCACCGGGTTTCCAGCACGGCGATCACCATGGCGAGCCGCGCCGAATCCCAACCGACGGCGGTCCGTCGGGGGGTCGCGTAGCCAGCCGGGCCGACCAGAGCCTGAATCTCCACCAGCAAGGGGCGCGTCCCCTCGATACCGGCAAAGACCGCGCTCCCGCTGACGCCTTCGCCGGTTGCGTCGCGTGAGCCCAAAAACAGCGCGGATGGATTGGGTACTTCCGTCAGGCCGAGGCCGGTCATCTCGAACACACCGATCTCATCGGTCGGGCCGAAGCGGTTTTTCACCGAACGGAGGATACGGTACTGGTGGCTGCGGTCGCCCTCGAAATAGAGGACGGTGTCGACCATGTGCTCCAGCACGCGCGGCCCGGCGATAGAGCCTTCCTTGGTGACATGGCCGACGAGAATTAGCGGCATCTGCCGCGCCTTGGCCGCTTTGTTGAGTTCGTGCGCCGCTGCCTTCACCTGACTGACCGTCCCCGGCGCGGACTCCAGCATTTCCACTGCCATGGTCTGAATTGAATCGATGACCACAAGGCCGTGCTCCCCGGTCATGGCCGTGGTGACGGCGCCGACCTGCGTTGCAGAGGCCAGATCGACCGCCGCATCGGCCAGGCCGAGGCGCGCCGCGCGCATGCGCACTTGACTTACCCCCTCCTCGCCGGAGACGTAGAGGGTGCGTTTGCCGCTCGCATGCGCCGCCTTCGCTGCCACCTGCAACAGAAGGGTCGACTTGCCGATCCCGGGATCGCCACCGATCAGCAGGCAGCCGCCGGGCACCAATCCGCCGCCGCAGACGTGGTCGAACTCCTTGATGCCGGTAGCCAGCCGCTGCACCGGCTCGTCCTCGCCCGCGAGCGGCACCACTTCCAACCGGTTCCCGGCCGCGACGCGGGCGCCGCCGCCCGCTTTTGGCGCGGCCTGCAGGACCGGCTCCTCCGCAATGGCGTTCCACTCGCCGCAGGCCGTGCACTGCCCGGACCAGCGGCCATGGGTAGTGCCGCATGCTTGGCAAACGTAGACGGTGCGGGCTTTGGGCATCGGGTCCGGTGGACTGGTGAAGCGAGAAGAGCAGTATAGGGTGCGATTCCGCCCTCCCGCGAGGGCATCGCGTCACGGGAGCATACGATTGACGGCAGCGAAGCTTCACGCCGACGAGATCGGTGCCGACGTGGCGCTGGTCCGCCGCTTGCTCACGGCCCAATTCCCGCAATGGGCAGACCTGCCGGTCTCACTCGTGGCGACCGCCGGCACGGACAACTGGATCTTCCGCCTGAGCACCGGACTCTGCGCGCGCCTGCCGCGCCGGCCCTCCGCCGCCGCGCTGCTGGCCAAGGAATGCCTCTGGCTGCCCCGGCTCCAAGGCCTGCCGCTCGCCATACCGCAGGTCGCCGGCGTCGGCCAGTCGAGCGACTTGTTTCCCTGGCCCTGGGCGGTCGTGTCCTGGCTGCCGGCGACACCCGCGAGCCCCGCCGCCGTGGCCGACGCCTCGGCGGCAGCGCACAAGCTCGCCGAGTTTGTAACGGCCCTCCATGCCGTCCCCGCGGCAGGTGGACCGCCGAGCGGCCCGGCGAACCACGAACGTGGCGTGCCGCTGGCAAGGCTGGACACCCGGACCCGCGACGCCATCGCCAGCCTAGCCAGCGAGGTGGATGCGCGCGCCGCCACCGCGCTCTGGGAGGAGGCGCTGGCCGCGCCGCCGCACCCTGGGCCGCTGCGTTGGCTGCACGGCGACCTGCAGCCGGGCAATCTGCTCTGCCATAACAGACATCTCGCGGGCGTGATCGCGCTGGCCTACTACCGCGACACCGAGCCAGCGCTCGCCGCCCAGTGCCGCTGGACGCTGTCGCGGCTGCTCGGCGACTGAAGAATCCGTCTCAGCCCTCCGGCAGCGGCGGCACCGGGATCGGGCCCTGCAGGCGGCCGTGCACGAACTGGTCCACGACCGGGTGGCCGGTTTCCATCAAGTCCGCTGCGGGCCCATTCCAGACGATAACGCCCCCGAACAGCATTGCCACCTGATCGGCGACGTCACGGGCACTGGCAATATCGTGGGTGATCGTAATCGCGGTGGCGCCCATGTCGGTGACGATGTCTCGGATCAGGTCATCGATTTGCGCGCCCACGATGGCATCCAGACCCGTCGTCGGCTCATCAAACAGCAGGACATCCGGCTGGCCTGCGATGGCCCGGGCCAAGCCAATCCGCTTCTGCACGCCGGCCGATAGCGCGCCCGGCAATTCCCTGGCGATCGCCCTCTCGATTCCCACGCGCTCAAGCCAGCCGTCGGCCTGTTTCCGCGCCTCGCGCCGGGAGACCCGGCCAAAGCGCAAGGGTGCGAACATGACGTTTTGCCAGACAGGCAGACTGTCCAACAGGGCTGCGTGCTGGAACAAAAGGCCAAAGCGCCGGTTCAACTCGAAACGCTCGCGGCCCGAGATGCCAACAATCTCCCGGCCCTCGAGCTTGATGCTGCCGCCATCCGGCGGCAGGAAACCCATGATACATTTGATCGTGACGGACTTGCCGGAGCCAGAGCCACCCAGGATCACCAGCGACTCGCCGCGCGGAATGTTCAGGTCGACGCCGCAAAGCACTTCATGGCTGCCGAAACTCTTGGTGAGGCCCGAAATCTCCAGCATCCGGCTACCGCGTGAAAAACAATTCGGTGACGAAATAGTTGGCGATCAAGATCAGGACTGCCGACGAAACCACCGCCTGCGTGGTAGCGCGCCCGACGCCCTGAGCGCCGCCTGTCGACTGATAGCCGTGGTAACACCCCATCAGCGTGACGATGAAACCGTAGACCGCCGCCTTGGTCAGGCCGCTGGCGACATCCTCTGCTTCCAGGACATCCCATGTCTGCTGGATGTATGTGGCGGAGTTGAATCCGAGCTTATAGACGCCGACCAGATATCCTCCCATCACGCCGATGATCGAGCCGACCAGCACCAGAAACGGCATCATCAACAAACCGGCAACGAGACGGGCAGCAATCAGGTAGTTGAAAGGATTGGTGGAAAGCGCCTCCAGCGCGTCCACCTGCTCGGTCACCCGCATGGTGCCGATCTCGGCCGCCATGGCAGCGCCGATACGGCCAGCGACCATCAGGCCCGCCAGCACCGGCGCCAGCTCCCGGGTAATCGACAGCACCACCACCATCGCGACCGCGTTCTCTGCCGAGAAGCGGGCAAAGCCGGAATAGCTCTGGAGGGCCAGCACCATGCCACTGAACAGCGTGGTCAGCGCAACCACCGGCAACGAAAGATACCCGATCTCGATAATATGCCGGAGGTAGTTGCGCCAGAAAAACGGCGGCCGCACAACATGAGCCAAGCCAGTCGCGGCAAAGACAGCGACATTGCCAATCGTCTGGCAGAGGTCGATCACGATCCGGCCAAGTGCCGCTAGCGGATTCATCTAGGCGTCGCTCTCCGAGTATCGGTAGGTACGGGCATAGCGGTGCCCCAGACTGGTCAGCACTTCATAGCCGATTGTCCCGGCCGCGTCTGCCAGGCTGTCGGCCGACTGGTTGGGGCCGATTACCTCTGCCCAGTCGCCGGGACTCGGCCTGCGCCCCAAATGGGTCACATCCACAACCACGGAATCCATGGAGACGCGGCCCTGGACCGGCGCCGCCATGCCATCGAAGAACACGCTGGCCTTGTTCGAGAGGATACGGAAAAGCCCGTCGGCGTAGCCAAGCCCGAGCGTCACCAGGATCTGGCCGGACCGTACTTCGGCGCTGGCGCCGTATCCGGTAGTGCCATGCGCCTCGACCCGGCGCACCTGGAGCACCTGCGCATCGAGCCGTATTGCGGAGCGCATCGGATTTGCGCGGTAAGGGGTCGGATTGAGGCCATAGA
>CAYYSC010000331.1:0-4244 GCA_964474065.1 uncultured Rhodospirillales bacterium
AACGTACATCAGGTCGCCGGCCAGATTCAGGATCAGGCCGAGAAGCGAGAAGAAATAAAGGGTCGCGAACATGACCGGGTAGTCTCGATTCAATGTCGCCTCAAACCCGAGCAGACCGAGGCCGTCCAGCGAGAAAATCGTCTCGATGAATACGGCCGAGCCGAACAGGATGCCGACGAACGCCGCCGGGAAGCCGGCGATCACCAGCAGCATCGAGTTGCGGAAGACATGTCCCCAGAGCACCTGTCGCTCAGTCAGCCCTTTCGCCCGCGCCGTCACCACGTATTGCTGGGCGATCTGATCGAGAAAGCTGTTCTTCGTCAGCAGCGTCAATGTGGCGAACGACCCGATAATCATGGCCGCCAACGGCAGTGTCAGATGCCAGAAATAGTCGACGATTTTCTCGCCGAGACTCATCTGCTCGAAGTCCGGCGAGACGAGGCCCCGCAGCGGGAACCAGTCCACGTAATTGCCGCCGGCAAAAACCACCAGCAATAAGACGGCAAAACCGAAACTCGGGATCGCGTTGCCGACGATGACTGCCCCGCTGGTCCATACGTCGAACCGCGAGCCGTCACGCACGGCCTTGGCGATTCCGAGGGGGATGCACACAAGATAAGTGATCAGCGTGGTCCAGAGCCCGAGCGAGATCGAGACGGGCATTTTCTCCAGCACAAGGTCAACGACCGACCGGTCCCGAAAAAAACTGTCGCCGAAATCGAACACGACATAATTGCCGAGCATCATGAAGAATCGCTCATGCAGGGGCTTGTCGAAACCGTACTGTTTTTCCAGTTCCGCAATGAAATCGGGGTCCAGGCCCTGTGCCCCGCGATAGGCCGACGACCGCGAGCCCGCATCGCCTTGCCCCCCCTCGCCGCCTGGAACGAAGTCTCCGCCCCCTTGCGTCACGCGCTGGATCGCCCCAGCGCCTTCCCCCGTCAAGTTGGCGATCGCCTGCTCAACCGGTCCGCCCGGCGCAACCTGGATGATGACGAAGTTGATCAACATGATCCCGAACAGGGTCGGAACGATCAAGAGGAGGCGGCGGATAATGTAGGACAGCATCAGTTCGTTGACCTTCCGCGGGCGGCGGCAAGCGCCTCTGCCTTCTCCTCATCCCACCACCAGGTGCTAAAGTCGGTCCCTGTCTTAGGCACCTCCGCCGGCCGGCTGAACTTGTTCCAGTACAGGATCCGGTCGGCCGAGAGATGCCAGTTCGGTACCACGAAGTGGTGCGACAGCAACACCCGGTCGAGCGCGCGGGTACGGTGCACCAGCGCTTCCCGGTCGGGTGCTGCGATCAGCTTCTCAAGCAGCACGTCGACCACCGGGTCCTTCAGGCCGGCATAATTTCGCGATGACGGCAGATCCGCGGCCTCGCTGCCCCAGTAGCTCCGCTGCTCGTTGCCCGGCGAATCGCTTTGACCCCAGCCGAGCGAGATCATATCGTAGTCGCGCGCGCGAATCCGGTTAATGTATTGCGCATCATCCACTTCCCGGATGGTCATTTCGATCCCGAGCTTGGCCAGATTACGCTGGAAGGGCAGGACGATGCGCCGGAACGCGCCGCCGCCGCGCAAGAGCATCTCGAAGGACAGGGATTCCCCTGTCTCCTCGTCGATCATGCGCAGATCTTCGCCCACTTCGTAGCCCGCCTGGTAGAGCAACTCGAACGCCTTCAGCAGGTTTTCCCGCGGCCAGCCGGAGCCGTCGGTGACCGGCGGCTTTGGCGGTGGTCCAAAGACTTCGGGCGGCAACTGATTCCGGTATGGTTCCAGCAGTTCCAGTTCTTCCGGAGAAGGCGGTCCGACCGCCGCCAGTTCCGAATTGGAGAAGAAACTGGTTGAACGGCTGTACTGACCGAAGAAGAGGTTGCGGTTCGACCATTCGAAGTCGAAAGCCAGCGCGATCGCCTTCCGCACCCGCTTATCCTCAAACACGGGCTGACGCAGGTTCATGATGAAAGCCTGCATGCCAGCGGTGCGTTCGTGGGGAATCGCTTCCTTCTTCAGCCAGCCCCTGCGAACGGCGGGAATGTCGAAGTCCTGCGCCCAGGCCTTGGCCTGGTTTTCGCGGTACCAGTCGATATCGCCCGCTTTCACCGCTTCCCGCACCACGGTCGGATCGCGGTAGTAATCGTAGCGCATCCGCTTGAAGTTATGGATGCCACGGCGCACCGGCAGGTCCTTACCCCAATAGTCCTCGACCAGTTCCACCTCGACGAACCGTCCTGGCTCGAAGTCGGCTATCTTGTAAGGACCGGAGCCCAAGGGGGGCTCCAGCGTGGTCTGGGTAAAATCGCGGGCTTCCCAATAGTGCTTTGGCAGCACCGGCAATTGCCCGACGATCAGCGGCAACTCCCGGTTTTCGCCGGCGCCGAAGCGGAATGTAACGTCGCGCTCGCCGGTGATCTCCACGGAAGAGACATTCGCGTAGTAGAAACGGAAGAACGGCCGGCCCTTTTCCTTTAGCGTATGGAAGGAAAACACCACGTCCTCCGGCGTGATCGGCTTGCCGTCGTGCCAGCGCGCTTCCGGCCGGATATGGAACGTGATCCAGGATCGGTCTTCCGGGTACGTCACGGACTCTGCGATGAGACCGTATTCCGTGAACGGTTCATCGGCACTGTTGACCAGCAACGTTTCGGACGCGACTGCCATCCCCGCCGGATTGCCCTTGGCAATGTAAGGATTGAAGCTGTCGAACGTGCCGGTCACCGCCAACCGGACCGATCCGGCCTTGGGAGCATTCGGATTCACGTAATCGAAATGAGGAAAGCCGGGCGGATATTTCGGCTGCCCGTGCATGGCGATGGCATGGGCATCAGTCCCCGCCGATTCATCGCTAACGGCAGGGCTCGCTGCCAGCACCGCAAGCGCAACGGTCAGGAAACGAAGAAATATCAGAGCACCAATCCCCTGCTGGTTGGTCCAGGCCATAGTTGGGCGCGGAAGGGGGGGATGCCAATGGTAGGGCTCATTTTCCATTGACCTCAACCGGGGATGGTTTCCGGCTCATCGAGGCGGACGGCCATCCCCTCCAGCCCCGGGCCTGCAGCAGGGTAACGTCGCAGCACCTCCGGATCGTGACCAGGCACGATAAGGCTGACTTCCGTCGCTATCTGGCGCAGCTTGCGGAAGCCTTCGAGCATTCCGGCCATGTGCACGTGGGTGCGGAACGGGCGCTCCTCCATGAAACTCTCGTAATAGTGGGCGGCATCCGCCGCGAGCAGCACCGGGCCGCGAGTTGTCTCGACACTCACCGCTTGCAGGCCGGGAGCGTGCCCGCCGATGAAATGCAGGTGGATGCCCGGAGCCAACTCCGCGTCGCCGTGATAGAACTGCACACGATTGGCGAACGTTGCGCGCAACATATTCAGGGCGTGATCCATTGTGAAGGAGTGCTTGAGAACGCCAAACGTCATGCCGCGGCCGGTAGCGAAGCCCATCTCCACCGCCTGGATGTGGAAGCGGGCGTTCGGAAACAAGTCTAGGTTCCCGGCATGGTCGTAATGCATATGGCTGATGATAACGTCGGCGACTTCCTCCGGCGCGATGCCGATCTTGCGCAATCCGTCCGCCGGGCTTTGCAAGAACGTGCGTCCCCGCGCCTCCCCGTCCTCTTTCGAATAGCCCGTGTCGACGACCACGGTCCGCTCCGCATTGCGGATCGCCCACACGAAGTAGTCCATGGCGAGCGCCGCCTCATGCGGATCGCCGCCGATGAAGATATCACCGCGCTTGCCGACCCGCTCGCCGTACTTGACCGCGAAAACTTCGTAGATGCTGCCGCTCATGACCGCCTGTTCGTGCCTGAATCACGGCTGCAAGAGTAGCGCCACCGCCTGCTCGTGTACACGAGGATCGCCTGCCGCCAGCACGGTGCCGTCGCTCTCCAGGCCAAGCCGGTTGCCAGCCCAGTCGCTCACCACGCCGCCGGCGCCCTCGATCACCGGGATCAGCGCCATGTAGTCGTAGGTCTGCATGCCGGCCTCAATGCACAGATCGAGATAGCCGGAGGCGGTCAGCCCGTACGTGTAGCAGTCGCCGCCGTAATTGCATCCAGCGGATGCATCCCGCACACGCTCGAACCGGGGAAGCAAGCCACCCTGGAACATTTCCGGCGAAGTAGTGTTGATCCAGGCTTTGGAAAGGCTGGAGCAAGAGCGGGTGTCGACCGGTTTGCCGTTCTGGACAGTCCGGTGTCCTGTGGCACCGATCCATTGCTCGCCAAGGATTGGC
>CAYYSC010000332.1:0-4227 GCA_964474065.1 uncultured Rhodospirillales bacterium
GAAGGGATGACCGTCCATGGTGAGGCCGCTATGGCCGGCCTTGATCTCCTTGCCGTTGATCAGCAATCGCACCGGGTGCTTGGTCAAATCGAGCGACTGCCAATTTTCCCGCCACTCGCCAAGCACGAAGGCCGTATGACCGCCGCTGTCGGCCATGTGCAGGATGCCCGTATCCTTGGCCACGCGGTCGGCGATCCGACGCCAGACCAGTTCGATCCCGGGCGCCACGGCATCGGCCGCCGCTGCCACGGCATCGCGGTCATAGGGCGCGTCAGCGGCCGGCAGGTCCCGGCCCAGCCGCACCACGAATTCCGCTTCGACATAAAAAGGTTCATTGGGCGCCACGACCTTTGCAGGCGATTCCTTTGTCCATTCCGCGGGTAACCGGGCTGCCCCGACCTGCGCACTCAGCCCGAGTGGCGGAGGACCCGCTTTCCATCCACCAGGCGTCAGTCCGCCAAGGCGAAGCACCTCCTCCTGCGCGCCGATGACCATATCCTCGTTCGTAGGCCAGAGGTCGGTTGGTATCTCCACCTCTTCCCGCTTTACCCGAGCCTCATGAAGGCGCTTTGCCAGTGCTTCGGTGCTCATATTACATGCTCCTTCAGCCAACCATGCACGAGAGCGGCTATCTGGTCGCTGTTACGATCCATCATGGGAAAATGAGAATTCCCTGCAATCCCAATCTTAGGCAGATCCAGTTCCGCCCAATGGCCGCCCGCCGCCGCAACGCGCTTTCCGTACTCGGTCACGTTGCGGCGGAAGATGGCCCAACGATCGTGCCCGTCGAAATTGTCCCCCCATACGGCGAGATGCCTGGTCCCGGCCGCCGCCAAAGCTTTCAACTGAGCATCCGTGGCGTCTGCGGCCCCGGAGGGCTCCACGGTCACGACCGCCTTGACCTTTTCCGGATTGTTGAGCGCTGCCTTTGTCGAAAAGGCACCCGACTGGCTGTGCGAGACAATCACGCACGGGCCCACCCGCTCCACGAGCAGGTCGTAGGCCGCTTGCGTGATTTCCTCATGGCCAACCCACCGGGCAACCACCTGTTTTTGATACTGGTCCGTCGCCTCCGCCGGCCACTGGCCATTCTCGAAGAAAACGCGCTTCGCCGGGTCGGGATCGAACCCGGCCAGGGGGCCGAAACGGAACATACGCCAAGCGTCTTGCTGGGAGCGGAACACCGGCTCGTCCGCAAAAAACTCCGGCGACTTGGCAAAGCTGGCGCGGCCCCGCTCCACGGCGTCGGAGACGTAAACGTCGAAGCCGGCTTCGAGGAAGCGCTGCTGCCAGCCGGGGCGGCCATCCGGCGTGTCCTCCCAGGTGACACCGGTCTGGCCACCGCCGTGCCACATCAGCACCGGGAAGGGATAGGTCGGCTCCGCCAGCAGGGTGTACTGCACGTACATCTGCTCGACCGCGAACCGGCCATTCGGATCGATCTCGATCTCCGGCCCGCCCTGCGTGATGCGGGCCATGCGCACGGGAAGGCCGGACAACTCCGCCATCCGCCCGCCGAGATGAAAACCGCCGATGGCTTTCACGCTGAAGCTCATCCTCTCCTTGCCTCCTGGATCGCCCTCCACACGCTTTCTGGCGTCGTCGGCATGTCTATATGCTTAACGCCAACCGACTCCAGTGCATCCAGCATGGCATTAATCACCGCGGGCGGCGCGCCGGTCGCACCGGCCTCGCCGCAACCCTTGACGCCAAGCGGGTTGGCGATGGTCGGCGTTTCCACCGGCAGGAAGTCAAAATCCGGAAAATCGCTTGCCCGGGGCAGATGGTAATCCATGTAACTACCGGTCAGCAGCTGTCCGTCGTCCGCGAACACCGTCCGCTCGTACAGCGCCTGACCGATCCCCTGTGCGATGCCGCCATGAACCTGGCCTTCCAAAAGCAACGGATTGAGCGCGCGGCCGAAATCGTGAACGACGGTATAGGCCTGCAGGACGAAGGCACCGGTCTCCGGATCCACTTCCACTTCTGCGATATGAACACCGTAGGGGAAGGTAAAGTTCTCCGGCACGAAGCGGTCGAAGCCGCCGAGGCCCGCTTCCTCTCCCTCCGGCAGGCTGGCGGGGTCTTCAGCAAGACTGGCAACCTGGGGCAACGTCATCTGCAGGTCGGTGCCCGCGACACGCAGGACGCCCTCCGCAAACTCGAAATCGTCCTCGGCAGCCTCGAAACGGTGCGCGGCGATGCGCTTCGCCTTTTCGATAATCTTATCCGACGCGCGCGCGATGGCGCCGCCGCCCATCGGAATCGACCAGGACCCGCCCGTGCCGGTGCCCGTTTCCACCTCGTCCGTGTTGCCCTGGATCACCACCACATCGTCCGGGTCCACGCCCAGCCATTCGTTAACGACCTGCGCGTAGCTGGTCCAGTGCGCCTGCCCGTTCGATTGACTGCCGATGCGCACGGTAACGGTCCCGTCAGCCTGCACGTCAACCTTCGCCGCTTCCGAAAGGGCCGGACCGCCGCCGCAGCGCTCGATATAAAGGCACATGCCGATGCCGCGCAGGAGCCCCTGCGCCCCGCTGGCGCCGCGCCGCTCGGCGAAGCCTTTCCAGTCCACCCGCTGCTTTGCCTGCTCCAGCAATGCGCCGAAATCCGCACTCTCGTAGGTCAAGCCGGTCGGCGTCGTGTAGGGGAACACATTCGGCGGCAGGGCAATCCTGGCACGATAGGTTGCCGGGTCCTCCCCCAGATCGCGCGCGGCGCGGTCAATCAGCCGCTCAATCAGATAGGTGATCTCGGGCCGCCCGGCGCCGCGATACGCATCGACCGGCGAGGTGTTGGTGAAGGTGCCGGTCACGCGGATGTAGACCGCCGGGATGCGGTAAGCGTTCGGAGCCATGTGCATGTTGGTCGGCGAAATCGCGCTCCCATTGGCGTTGTAGGCGCCAAGGCTCGCGTAGGTGCGCACCCGGAAAGCCAGCGGCTCGCCCGCTTCGTTCAACGCCAGTTCGCCGGTCGTCACATTGTCCCGGCCGCCGGTATCGGAGAGGAACGCCTCCCCCCGCTCGCTCACCCACTTGACCGGGCGGCCGAGTTCGCGCGCGGCGAACAGCGCCAGGCAGTTCTCTGCGTAGAGGCCATTCTTGCCGCCGAAGCCGCCGCCGACATCGCCAACCAGCACCTGCACTTTCTCCCGCGGCACGCCGAACACCCGCTCAGCGATTTGCTCTTTCATCCGGTGCGGCATCTGCGTGGTCGCGTGCAGGATCAGGCGCCCGTCCTCATACCGTCCGAGCGCACCGCGGGTCTCCATGGCGTTCAGAATCACCCGGTTATTGATCACGTCGAGCGTCACCACCCGCGCCGCCTTCGCAAAACCGGCCTCCGTCGCGCCCTGATCCCCCAGTTCGAACTCGAAGGAGCGGTTTTCCGGCGCATCCTCCCAAAGTTGCGGCGCACCGATCTGCGCCGCCCGCTTTGCATCCGTAACGGTCGCCAGAGGAGCGTAGTCCACCGCAATGGCCTCGGCTGCATCCCGCGCCCGTTCCCGGCTCTCTGCCACGACAAAGGCAACGCTTTCGCCCGCATAGCGCACTCGCCCCCGCGCCAGTACCGGCTGGCCATGATGGCGGTATTCCGTGCCCTCGATCATTTTCGGGAAAGCCAGGGTCGGAATATCGCCCAGCGATGCGGTGTCCTCGCTGGTGTAAACCGCCAGCACGCCGGCCATACTCTTCGCTGCCGCCGTGTCGATGCTGCGAATCTCCGCGTGCGCATAGGGGCTGCGCACGACACAGCCATGGACCATCCCGGGAAATGACAAATCGTCAAGAAACTGGCCTTCGCCGGTCAGCAGGGCGGGATCTTCCAGTCTGAGAAGCGGCTGCGAGATGCCGAATTGCGCCATGACTTGGCCTCCGTTTGCGGACGGTCCGCATTCCAGCACGAAGGGGAGCGGATCGGAAGTGCGCTGTCCGCTTGATTGCCGCGTCCGGACCGCTAGGCTGAAGCGTATGATTGATATCGAAACCCACGACGGCGTTACCCGCCTCACCCTGAACCGGCCCGAAGCGCGCAACGCGTTGAATGCGGCAGGCATGGCGGCGCTCGATTACCTTCTCCGGGATCTGGAACGGGCGCAGAATGCACGCGTGCTGGTGATCCGGGCTACCGGCAAGGCCTTTTCTGCCGGACGGGATTTAAAAGAAGCGCCGGAACTCTCGCTCGCTGAGGCGATGGAACAACACGATCATTGGGCCACCGTTT